>SXJQ01000144.1 GCA_005779345.1 Actinomycetota bacterium | reverse complement strand
GATCCACGAGGCGATCGCGGGTCTGGCGGGCGGGCCCGGCGGGGGCGTCGCCGCAGGTATCGATCGTTCGGGCGCCGAGACGCGCGCGACGCTCGAAGGCGGCGCCGCGCAGCGGGTCGGCGCGATGGTCGCGCTCGGCGGCGTCGAGTTCGCCGACGATGGCGCCCCGCGTGACGCGCTCGTCGCGGTCCCACTTCCGCCCGGCTCCGCGGCGGAGGCGGTGGCGGCCGCCGGGATCGAGTTCGTGGTCGCCGATTCGCTCCACGAAGCGCGGCTCGCGGCCGGCAAGGTCCAGGGTCGGCGGACCACGGTCGAGGAACGAGCGCCCTTGGGTGACGAGCTCGCGGCGTGTCCTCCGCACGGCGTCCGGCTCGCGACCTCGTGGGTCGAGCCGGCGTACCTGGAGCCCGACGCGTCGTGGTGTCGACCGGGCGGCGAACCCGCCTCGCCGCTCGCGAACGGCGGCGCGTTCGGCGGGAAGGAGTCTTCGCCGGCACCCCGAGCCGCGCGCGAACTCGCCGATCGCTTCGATCGTCCGGCGCGTGTGGTGTTCTCGCGCGAAGACGTCGTGCGGCTCTGCCCGAAACGTCCACCGCTCGCCGCCACCGCCCTTCTCGACGGCGACACGGTGCGGATCGCCGCGCGGGCCGCCGCGACGATCCCGATCGCGTCGGCAGCGCACTACGGGCTCGAGGTCGACGCCGAGGTCACGGAGGTCGCGATTCCGGGACCACCCGTCGGCCGTTCGCGCGCGCCGTGGGCCGAGACCGCCGTGTTGATCGAAGGTGCGCTCGCGGCGGCAGGCTTCGACCGCGCGGCGGCACTCGACGGAGTCGCGCGTGCGGTGCTGCTCGACGTGTGCGTCGCGTCGCCCGAGGGAGCGTTCGCGGGGGCGGCGGTGACCCTCGACGGCAGCGGCCGGCCGACCAGCGTGCGCGTCGCAATCGCCGCGGGCGATCCGCTCGACGCGGTGGTGTTGCGCAGCTACTGCATCGGCGCGACCCACATGGCGCTCGGTTGGGTTCGCTCCGAAGGGCTCGCGGTCGATCCCGTCACCGGCGAGGTGCACGACCTCACGATCCGCAGCTTCGGGATCGTGCGCCCGGCCGACATGCCCGCGGTGACCGTCGACATCGTGGACGACCCCCGCCCGCCCGTCGCACGGTCGTCGGATGCCGTGTTCGCCGCGGTTGCCGCGGCCACCTGGATCGCGCTCGGCATGCCGGATCGTTGGCCGGCGAGTGGCAAGATCCGACCATGACCGTGCAACCGCAGACGACACCATCGGCACCGCCCGCGCTCGGGCCCTACTCGCACGCGGTGCGCGCGGGCGACTGGCTCGTGCTGTCGGGCCAGGTCGGCCTCGACCCCGCGACCGGCGCGCTGGTCGAGGGCGGTGTCGAGGGGCAGGCGCGCAGGATCCTCGCCAACATCCCGGCGATCCTCGCCGACTGCGGTGCGCACCTCACCGATGTCGCCAAGTCGCTCGTCTTCCTCACCGACCTCGCCGACTTCCAGGTGGTCAACGGCGTGTACGCCGAGGTGTTCGGCGAGCATCGACCGGCACGTTCGACCGTGCAGGTCGCGGCACTCCCCGGGGGAGCCGCGGTCGAGATCGAGGTCTGGGCGTACCGACCCGTCGGCTGACGCGTCGACCGGCGGGTCAGGTCGTGGCGCTGCCCCAACGGGTCTGGCCGAAGCGGTAACCGACCGAACGCACGGTCTGGATCAGGTTCGCGTGTTCTTCGCCGAGCTTGGCGCGCAACCGACGTACGTGCACGTCGACGGTCCGCGCACCGCCGTAGTACTCGTAGCCCCAGACGCGCGACAGCAACTGCTCGCGCGTGAACACCTTGCCGGGGTTCGTCACGAAGAACTTGAGCAGCTCGTACTCCATGTAGGTGAGGTCGAGCGGACGACCGTCGACGGCGGCCTGGTACGTCTCCACGTTGATCTCGAGCCCGCTGTAGGTCGCGAGTTCCGACCCGCCCGTACCGCGACCCGCCTTGAACTGGAGGTGACGGAGCCGGGCCTCGAGTTCTTTGGGGTGGAACGGCGTGAGGCAGAAGTCGTCGAACAGGTCTTCGCGGTGTTCGAGGTCGGCGAGTTGCGCGCCGGTCACCAGCAGGAGCACGCCGTCGATCGGCGCCTCACCCTTGCGGAGCACCCGGCACACGCCGAACGCGCCTTCGGGATCGTCGTCGGCGCACACCACCGCGCCCGACCAACCCTCCGACGGCTGTTGGGCCATCGCGATCGAAGCGTTGCCGACCGCCTTCCACGTGACGCCCGCGAGATCGAGCGTCTGCGCGAGCAGCGGCGGCGGCGGGTCGGGGTAGACGAGCACGGTCATCGGGTCGTCCTCGGCCTCAGAGGGTCCCGAGGAAGCGACCGAGCTCCCAGGGTGTGACCTGCAGCTTGTACTCGTCCCACTCCTGACGCTTATTGCGGAGGAAGTACTCGAACACGTGCTCGCCGAGCGCGTCGCGCACGAGGTCGGAGTGCTCCATCGCGTCGATCGCTTCGTCGAGACCCGCTGGGAGCGAGTCGATCCCGCTCGCTGCTCGTTCGTCGGGGGTCATCTCGAAGATGTTGTTCGTCGCCTCGGGCGCGAGTTCGTAGCCCTCCTCGATGCCGCGCAGGCCGGCCGCGAGCATCACCGAGAACGCGAGGTAGGGGTTGCACGACGGGTCGGGCGCTCGATATTCGACGCGCGTGGAGTCGGTCTTGTCGCGCTTGGGGAGCGGCACCCGCACGAGGGCCGACCGGTTGTTGCGCGCCCAACAGATGTGGACCGGCGCCTCGTAGCCGGCCACCAGCCGCTTGTAGCTGTTGACCCACTGGTTCGTGACCGCGGTCAACTCGCGGGCGTGGTGCAACAGCCCGGCGATGAACGCCTTGCCCGTCTTGGAGAGTCCGTGCTCGTCGCCCGGGTCGTGGAACGCGTTCGTGTCGCCCTCGAACAGCGAGAGGTGTGTGTGCATCCCCGAACCGAATGCGCCGGCGATCGGCTTCGGCATGAAGGTCGCGTGGACACCGTTGGTGCGCGCGACCTCCTTGACGACGAGCCGGAACGTCATCACGTTGTCGGCCCTCGACAGGGCGTCGG
>SXJQ01000143.1 GCA_005779345.1 Actinomycetota bacterium | reverse complement strand
TGTCGGCCATGCGGTCGGCTTCGTCGAGCACGAGCACGGCGATCGCGTCGAGGCGCATCTCGCCCCGCTCGAGCAGGTCGATGAGGCGGCCGGGAGTGCCGATGATCAGGTCGACGCCGGCCTGCAACTGCTCGATCTGCTTGGGCATCGAGGCACCGCCGTACACGGCACCGACCGCCAGGCCACGTACCGCTGCGAGCGGTTCGAGCGCCTCGGCGACCTGCACCGCGAGTTCGCGGGTGGGCACGAGCACCAGGCCCGTGGGTTTGCGGGGTGCGGCCTTCGGGATCCGTTCGACCATCGGGATGCCGAACGCCAGCGTCTTGCCGGAGCCGGTCTTGGCCTTCCCCAGCACGTCGCGTCCGGCGAGGCCGTCGCGGATGGTGAGGTTCTGGATCGCAAAGGGGGCGTCGATCCCACGTGCCGCGAGGGCGGCGACGAGGTCGGGGGAGACGCCGAGGGATTGGAACGTCTCGGGCTGTTCGCTCACGTCGGGTGTTCGCTCTTGGTGTTTCTGCCCCCGTCGGGGGCGGAGTCGCTCCCGCCCAGCGCGGACGGGTCATCGGTCCGCGCGAGCGTAGCGGGGCGCGTCCCCCGGCCCCGACCAGGGCACCGATCCCTGGTCGGCGACCACCGGGCCGCGAGGATGCCCCTTCCATGGCCGTGCTCACGATCGCCTCGCTCAACCTCCGGTTCGGCATCGCGCCCGACACCGAGGCGCCCTACGACGTGACGGCCGCGATCGGGTCGCTCGACGCCGACGTCGTGGCCCTCCAGGAGGTCTGGCGACCGCGCACCGGCGAGGCGCCCCACCTCGTGGCCGCCGCCGCGCTCGGATACGAGGTCGTCGACCTCGCGCTCCCCCGCGCGCACAACCGCTCCTCGCCGCCCCTCGTGCGCGCGACCGACGGCCCGCTCGGAACCTGGTGGGGCGTCGCGGTCTTGTCACGCCGCCCGATCGGCCCGCCGCGCGAGTTCGCGTTCGCGTCGATTCCGCTCGACGCGGCCGAGCGCCGCGCGTTGCTCGTGTCGACGGCGGGCGTCACGATCGTCACCCCCCACCTCACCTACCGGCCGTGGGGATCGCCGTTCCACCTCGCGCGGTTGCGACGCATCCTCGCCGAACTCGAGGGCACCGCCGGCGAACCGGCGGTGGTACTCGGCGACCTCAACATGTGGGGTCCGGTCGTCGCCGCCTTCGGCCGCGGTTGGCAACGACCGGTGCGCGGCCGGACCTGGCCCGCTCACCGGCCGCACAGCCAGATCGACCACGTGCTCGTGTCGCCCGGCGCCGAGGTGCACGACGCCGAGGTGCTCGGCCCGGTCGGCTCCGACCACCGGCCCGTACGGATTCGACTCCGCGTCGACGACTGACTCGCGCGCGGTCGGCGCCGCGCGCGCCCGAGGGTGGCGCGACCTCAGGTTCCGGCCGCCTGCCGCGCGAACTCTGCCTCGAGGATCGCGACCAACGCCATATACGCCGGCTTGGGCGTGCCATCGATGCGCACGAGGCCGTAGTCGTCGTCGGCGTCGTTGCCGCTGCCCTCGTCGCGGAACGTGAACCAGAGCAGTGGACCGGCGAACGGATAGGCGCGCCAGCGCGCGTAGCCGTCGGCGAGGATCGCACGTTGGCGTTCCTCGTCGACGCCGCGCCGTGACGAGGTCGGTGCACCGAACTCCGTCGCCCAGATCCGTTTGGCGCCGTCGCCGTGCTCCACCATCACCCGGTACAGCGCTTCGGCGCCGAGGAATGTGTTGAAGTCGGTTGCATGACCGGGGAGGTCGGGGAACGTGTACGGGTGGAGCGCGACTCCTTCGAACGCGGCGCCGCCGCCCGCGTCGTAGACCCGGCGCAAGAACGTGCGGTCGCGCACCTGCCGACCGTCGCTGCGATCGGCCGCCGGCGACATGCCCCCGGTGAGCACCGTGGCAGTCGGGATCTCGGCGCGGATCGCCGCGCTCGCCCGCGCGAGCAGCCCCGCGTACGCCACCGGATCGGGCCGCGGTGCCCAGAACGTCGAGATGTTCGGCTCGTTCCAGATCTCGAACGTGGTGACGCCGAGCGGCCCGTATCGACGCGCGACCTCGCGGGCGTAACGCGCGAAGTCGTCGGGGTTCGTCGGCGGGTGCTTGTCGGTCGTCCCCGCGGGCCGCGCCCACGCCGGCGTGTACGCGAGCAGCGCGATCACGTCGAGTTCACGCTCACGTGCGAGCCGCACCGCGGTGTCGAGACGATCCCATCGCCAGACGTCGCGACCGTCGGCCTGCACGTAGACCCATTCGAGATCGAGCCGCACCCACCGGACGCCGAGCGCGGCGATCCCGTCGAGGTCGGCGGCGAGTTCGATCTCGGTGCGGCGGAAGATCGAGGAGCTCTCGCCGATACCGAATCCGTCGAGCCGCGGCGGGAGCGACTCACCCGGCAGCGCGGTACCGGTCGGCGGCGGCGCCGGTGGCGGGATCGTCGTGGCGCTGACACGCGGCACGACCGTGAACGTCGTCTCGGCCGGCAGGCCGCTCGACGCGTCGCCGCACGCGGCGAGCGCGAGCCCGAGTGCCAGCACGCGGGCGCGGTGCCTCATGCGCGGCGGTGCACGCTCACGGCGTAGTCGCCGCCCGTGTACGGCGCGCGATCCCACGTCGCGTAGCGGTCGACGAGCACCAGGCCCGCGTCTGCCGCGAGCCGGTCGTAGTCGTCGAGCGCGAGCCGGTCGGCGCGGACCTGGAATCCCGCGATCAACAGACCGCCGCCACCCGCGCTCGCGGCTTCGAGGTGCGCGGCGAGCCGTTCGAGCACGGCACCTTCGGTTCCCGGCGCGACGAAGATCATCACGTTGCCCGCGAGCACGATCGCGTCGACCGTGCGCCCGAGGTCGAGCGTTGCGAGGTCGCCGGTCTCCCACGCCAGCTCGGGTGCCTTGCGCCGCGCGACGCCGAGCATGCCCGCGTCGAGGTCGACCCCGATCACAGCGAAGCCGCGCGCGGCGAGTTCGATCGCAACCCGGCCGGTCCCGCAGCCCGCGTCGAGGATCACGTGCCGGCCCGGCCCGAGGTGGTCGCGCACGAGTCGTTCGACGAGCGCCGCCTCGCCGTGGACGTCGGCTCCGCTCGCCGCGAGCTGTTGCCAGCGAGCGTCGTAGGCGTCGCCGCGTGGGGCGTCGGTACTCGTCCAGCGCGAGGCCCCGGTCATGCCCGGGTTCTACCAGCCGATCGCCGCGGCCGCCCCGCGGCGCCCGGGCCCGAGAGGTGCGGAGGCGAGGCGGGCCCGACCCCTCGCGCCGAGACCGATGACGCACAATGGTGCCGATGGTCTTCGCGGCGGCACTCGAGTTCGACCAGGTGTCGGCCGGCGCGTACCTGATCGCGTTCGTCGGCGGGGCGATCGCGTTCCTCTCACCGTGCGTGCTGCCGCTGGCGCCCGGCTACCTGTCGATGGTCAGCGGCCTCGACCTCGCGACCCTCGAGGAGGGCGGCCGCCGCCACTGGGGGCGGATCGTCGCGACGACCGGCCTGTTCGTCGCCGGCTTCGGGATCGTGTTCACGCTGCTCGGCTTCTCCGCGTCGACCGTCGGTGGCGCGTTGTTCGACAACCAGGATCTACTGACGCGCATCTCCGGTGGCGTGATGCTCGCGATGGCGGCGTTCATGCTCGGCTCGATCTTCCTCAAGGCACCGTGGCTCTACCGCGAACTGCGCTTCCATCCGCGGCTCGGCGCGTGGGGCAAGGGCGCACCGTTCGTGCTCGGCGTCGCGTTCGGGTTCGGCTGGAGCCCCTGCATCGGCCCGACGCTCACCTCGGTACTCGCGATCGCGGGCGCCGAGGGCAAGGGTTTCGCCGGTGCGACGCTGATGCTCACGTACTCGTTGGGGCTCGGCGTGCCGTTCCTCGTACTCGGCCTCGCGCTCGGCCGGCTCACCACCACGCTGTCGTTCGTGAAGCGACACTTCACCGGGATCGTGATCGCGTCGTCGCTCGTGCTCGCCGGTTTCGGCTGGCTGCTCGTCACCGACAGCCTTGCCGACCTGTCGGCCGAGATGTCGAAGTTCTTGCAGGACACGCCGTTGGAGTGGCTCGTCGAACTCGGGTGACGCGCGCCCCGGCGGGCGCGGTCAAGCGCCGGGCGGGTCGTCGTGGACGAGGCGCTTGCCGAGACCGACGACGTCGTCGCGGGCGAAGCCGAGCCGTTCGTAGAACGCGACCGCCTCGGCGGTGCTCGTGCGCACCTGGAGGTTGAGCTTCGGGCAACCGCGGGCAGCGAGGCGACGCTCGGCCTCCGCCAACATCGCCGCACCGAGACCCTGGTGGCGGCGTGCGGGATCGACTGCCAGGTAGTTGACCCAGCCGCGATGACCGTCGTAACCCGCCATCACACTCGCGACAATCTCGCCTTCCGCGCGGCCGAGCCCGTCGCCAGGCCCGATTTCGCCGACGAGGAACAGGTCGTCGGCGACCGCCAGCTTGCGCGCGATGTCGAGCCGCGGGTCGTTCCACGGGCGGGTGAGCGCGCATGCACCCCACAACGCGACGACGGCGTCGGCATCGCGCGGCTCGAACGTACGGATGTGCATCGCGGCATTCTCGCCGACGCCCCCACCCGGGCGCGCCACACCTGGCACGATGACGATGAACACAGCGACCCCGGAGGACTGATGACGGCTCCCGACCTTCCCGACGAGGCGATGCTCGAACCCGCTCGTCGGCTCGTGCGATACCAGGAGACGCTCGATCACTCCGCCCTCGATGGCATCTTCGACCCCGACGACCTCACGATCGTCGACAGCTTCGCGCCGTTCATCTTCCGAGGCCCCGACGCGGCGACGACCTGGGCCACCGCGTTCGCGGCGCACGTCGGCGACCACTTCTCGCTCCACGCGACGCTCGGCCCGCCCCAGGAGTTCGGGCGCGCGCGTGTCGACGACGGCAGCGACGTCGTCTACTTCTCCCAGCCCGTCGTTTGGCGCTTCGCCGTCGAGGGCACGAACATCACCGAGATCGGCGGGCTCGGTGTCGTCTTGGTGCGCGATGGAGAGCGCTGGCGCGTGCGGCACTCCAGTTGGGCCGTGACGAGTTGGGTGGCCGACGCCGAGCATTGAGACCCGCGCGCCTCTCACTCCCGCCTCGGAATCCGGACGCACGGAGGCGGCGTGCGGGGATGGCTCGTGCCGTAGTGCGTCCCGTCGGGCTTGTACCACTCGACGACGGCGTCACCGTCGATCTTGAGCGTCCAGCGGCCCTCGTGGACGAGCCGGTGGTGGAACCAGCAGAGCAGGACGCCGTTCTCGAGGTTGGTGGGGCCGAGCAACTCCCACCAGTCGATGTGGTGCGCCTCGGTCTGGGTCGCGTCGCGGGTGCAACCGGGGAAACGGCAGCCGCGGTCGCGATACTCGAGCGCGCGCCGTTGCTCCCGGTTGAACCCGCGCTGCGTGCGGAACAGGTCGAGCGGGACCGAGTTGCCGTCGTGGGTGATGATGCTGATCACGGCGTTGCACGCCAGCCGCATCGCGGTGTCGCGGTCGAGACGCGCCCCTCGCGCCGTCTCGCACAGCCCGATCGATTCGCCGACCCACGTAGCGAGGTCGACATGGATCGACATGTGCGGCTGGTTCGTGCCCTTGTTGATCGACTGCGAGTTGTACTGGCGCAGGATCGACACGAGCGCGTCGGCTCGTTGCTGAGAGAGGAGCCGGGTATCGCCCTCGGTGCGGAGTCGGTCCATCTCGCGGTCGAGCGCCGTCTCGATCTGCTCGCGGTCGATCGGCGTGAACTCGCCGCTCAGCACACCCATCCCGCCGAACGTCTTGGAGATGTGGAGGTGCTGGCGCTCGATCTGCGCCGCAGCGAGGGTGCCGTCGTCGTCGCGAGCCGCGTCGAGCGCCTGGAGCCACTGCCGGCCGAGGTCGGTGACGTCGGCCGGGGTGCCGGCGATCGCGAGTGCGACGAGAGCGGGCTCGTACTCTGCGAAGGCCTCGGGTGCCCCGGCCGCACGCCGCACCGCGGCGATCCGGTCGATCTTCTCGGTGGTGAGCGCGCCCGTGTGCCAGGCCGACGCGCTGCGCGGACAGGCGTGCGCGAAGCGGGCACGCTTCACGACCCGAGATGCCTCCGAATGACCCATCGCGCAACGCGACTCGAGCCAGCCGCTCATCGCCTTGCGGCCGTCGAGGGCCCAGCGACCCTGCCGGTCGAACTCGCCGACCTGCGCCGCGAACGCGGCGTCGAGGCGGGATCGGAGGCGAGCGAACTCGATCAGTTCGTCGCTCGTGAGGCTCGAACCATCGGTGGGGTCGTCGCCGAGCGAGAGCGCAGCGACCGCCTGTTCGAGGAGTGAAATCCCACTCGGACCCATACGGACGAGGATAGCGAACGTATGTTCGTATCTCCAAGGAATTCGGCAAGAAACCCAACAAAATCAGGCACTTTGTCTGCCGAACCGATTCTGCGGCCCGAGCACCTGCCGCGCCGCCGCGCCCCCGTCGCGCCAACACGTCGGGTGTCCCACGGATCCGCCGCCGGTGGCGCTCTCGTGTGACAGCGGCGGCGGCAGCGGCGGTGACAGCGGGGCCGACCGACGGCGGCGCGGCGTCAGGAGTAGCGGGCTTGTTTGCCGCGCGACTCGCCGTGGTTCGCCACGGCGTCGCGCAGATCGGCGACGAGTTCGTCGCGGACATTGGCGTGCGCCGGCGACAACATGAGGTGCAGGCCACGCGGGTCGGTGTTGCGATTGAGGTGCCAGCCGCGGTCGTCCATCACGTCGCCGACCGCGTACAGGTCGAGCGTGTCGGATCGCATGGCCATCACCGGCCCGATCGGGTCACCGACGATCTCGACACCGGCGAGCGCGTCGATCGCGCCGCGCACCTGGTCGACCGTGTCGAGCAGGCCACGCATGATCCGCACGTACCCGTCGACGCCGAGGTGTTGCAGCACGGCCCACGCGGTCGCGATCGGCGCGGCCGGTCGTGCACCGGCGACGCCGGGCGAGCCGTAGAGCCCGCTCCCCCACTGCTCGTACATGAACACCTGCCGAAGAAACCAGTCGCTGTCGCGGTGCAGCACGACCGACGCGCCCTTCGGTGCGTAGCCGTACTTGTGCACGTCGGCGGAGATCTCGGTGACACCCGGGACACGGAAGTCCCACGGTGGCACGTCGCGCCCGCATCGCTCGAGGAACGGCAGCACGAATCCCCCGATGCATGCGTCGACATGACAGCCCGCGCCGTGCTCGGCCGCGAACGCGGCGAGGTCGACGACCGGGTCCATCACCCCGTGCGGGTAGTTGAACGCCGAGGCGACGATCACGGCGGTGCGCTCCGACACGAGCGACCGCGCAGCGTCGACGTCGGCGCGCCAGTGAGCGTCGAGCGGGATGCGCACGACTTCCATGCCGAAGTAGTGCGCGGCCTTCGCGTACGCGGGATGCGCCGACTCGGGCGCGAGGATCTGGGGCACCTCGACGCCGCGCTCGCGGGCACGCTCGCGGTTGACAAGCATCGACATGAGGATCGACTCGGTGCCGCCGCTCGTCAGCGACCCGCCGCCGCCCTCGGGGAGGTGCACGAGCGATCCGGTGATGGCGACGACGTCTTGCTCCATCGCCGCGAGTTCGGAGAACTTGAACGGGTTGAGTGCGTTGCCGAACAGGTAGCGGTTGTTGACCGCGGTGACGAGTTCTTCGAGTGCGTGATCGCCGCTCGGGTAGACGAGCCCGAACAGGCGCGCCCCGTGGACGTCGGGTTCGAGCGCCTGGCGCCGATCGATCTCGGCGAGGACGTCGGCGGCAGGGCGACCATGGGCTTCCACGGCGGCGCAGCCTACGAGGGTCGTGCGCCCGCGGCACTCCCGTCGGCGGCCCCCCCGTCGGTGACATCGTCGGCGGGGTCGACGATCTCGTCGGCCCGCGTGTTGCCGATCCAGCTCTCGTGCAGGTCGGCATAGATCCCGCCGCCCGCGACGAGTTCGCGGTGGGTGCCGCGCTCGACGAGACAGCCCTGGTCGAAGACGAGCACGAGGTCGGCGACCTCTGCGGTCGAGAGGCGGTGGGCGATGCTGACGGTCGTGCGTCCGCTCGCGAGCCGGTCGAGCGCGCGGGTGAGCGCACGCTCGGTCTCGGGGTCGACCGCACTCGTCGCCTCGTCGAGGACGAGCAGGCCGGCCCGGCCGAGCTGCGCACGGGCGAGCGCGACGAGTTGGCGCTCCCCGACCGAGAGGCTGTCGCCACGCTCACCGACCTGCGTGTCGAGCCCGTCGGGGAGACCGGCGAGCCACTCGTCGAGACCGAGCGCCTCGAACGCGGCAGTGATGTGCACATCGTCGGCCCCCGGCGCGCCGAGCCGGACGTTCTCGCGGATCGTGGTGTCGAACAAGAAGCCGTCTTGGGGCACAAGCCGGATCGCGTCACGGCGGCTCGCGCCCGCGACCTCGCGCAGGTCGGACCCGCCGACCGCGACGGTGCCGCGGACCGGGTCGGCGAGCCGGCAGAGCAGCTTGGCGAAGGTGGTCTTGCCCGAACCGGTCTCGCCG
>SXJQ01000142.1 GCA_005779345.1 Actinomycetota bacterium | reverse complement strand
GGCGCCCGTCGACCAGCCCGAGAGCAGCCGACCGACGCGCTCCCGGTTCGGTCCCGGCTCGCCGCGTACTCGTCGCACCCAGCCGAACGCGCCAGCCAAGGCCGGGACGAGAATCCCGTAGATCCAGACGCCGTCGGCGAACCGTTCGACGAAGATCACGACGGTGGCCAGCGTCGTGAACGCCGCCGCCAGACCCACACCCGCGAGCGTCGTCGACCGGGCCGACCGCGCCGGGCCGGTCGCCGGGCCGGTCACCGGCACATCCGCGCCGCGGCGCACGACACGAAGCACGGCCGCCCAACTCGTCATCGACAGCAACACGAAGACGCCGGCGGCGTACACCGCGAGGTAGGTCGCCTCGGCGGTGCCGAACACCACGAAGCACAGCGCCGCGGCGAGTGCCTCGAGCCATACCGGCCCCGACGCGATCCCGACGGCGTTGCGGCGCCCGAGCACCGCAGGCGCATAGTGACGGACCGAGAGTCCGAGGAACAGGCTCTGGATTCCGAGCGCGCTCGCGGCGGCGGCCGACAGCAGCACGAGCACCCCGACGCCCGTTCCGGCGAGTGCCAGCGGCCGTGGCAGCAGGGCGTCCATCGTCTGGGTGAACACCGATACCTCGGCATCGGCCGGGTCGGCAAGTGCGAGCACCGCCGGGCCGACGATGACCATCGTCAACGCGGTGCTGCCCATGATGATCGCGAGGCTCTTGAACGCGAGGCGGCTCCGAACCGCCGGCGGTCCGACGTAGGACGCCACGAGGTTCGCGAACACCTCGATGCCGGTCATCAACGCGAGGATGCGCACGAACCCGCCGAGCGTCGTCGAGAGGTGGTCGCGCGAAAACGCGTTCATGTCGATCGCCGCGGGTCGCCAGCCGCGACGCGCGATGGTGGCCCCCATCATGATCCACAGCAGTACGAGCACGGCCGCTGTCGCGGGTCCGAAGACGTACGACACCGTGCGCGGGCCGCGGTTGACGAGCCACGCGCACACACCGGCGACAGCGATCGCGAGCCACGTGCGCCGGTCGAGGCCGAGCACGTCGCGATCGAGATTCCACCGATCGGCGATGAACGTGACGAGCGCGGCGATGCTCACGAGGAAGGTGAGCGTGTACTCGATGCAGGTGATGGCCGCGCTGGTCCGCGCGGCCCATGGCCCCAGTTCCTCCTCGCTGAGGCCGGTGCCGCCGCTGCCGTCGACGACCCAGCGCATCACCAACCGATAGAGGAGCGCGACGACGGCGATCGTGACGACGGCCAACCAGATCGAGGCGCCGAACGTCACCTCGGCGGTCCCGGCGGCGATCACCAGCGCCACGAACGGCCCGAAGACGTACAAGGGCGAGCTGGCCGGATCCCCGCCGCCGGCGAGTGCCCCCTGCCAAGCGCTCCGCAGACGGCGGTCGGGAATGGCGGACACGCAGCTCAGGGTACGGCGCGGTGATGGTGATCGGGTTCGTCTGCCCCGGGCGTGTTTCGCGTCGCCGTGCACGGGCAGACTGGGTCGGAGATGACCGACCACCGACCTCCGCCGAGGCGCGGGGTGCAACCCGATCCGGGGCGCACCGACCTCGAGGCGCGCCTGCGCGCGTGGTGCCCCGATGTCGAACGGGTCACGGCGACGCACATCTCGGTGCTGGCGTTCACCCCTGATCGCGTGTACAAGACCAAGCGCCCCGTCGCGTTCCCGTTCGTCGACTTGTCGACGATCGACCGCCGTCGCGCCGTCTGCAACGACGAGGTCCGGCTCAACCGGCGGCTCGCCCCCGACGTCTACCTCGGCATCGACGAACTGCCCGCGACGGGCGACCTGCCGGCGGAACCGGTCGTCGTGATGCAGCGCCTGCCCGACGCGCGCCGGCTCTCGGAGCTCGTCGCCGCGGGAGCCGGGGTCGAGTGCCTCGACGCGCTCGCCGACCGCATCGCGGCATTCCACGCGAGCGCGCATCGTGGCCCCGAGGTGGATGCCTGTGCGTCGCACGCGTTCGTGAGCGACCTCTGGGAGCGCGGTTTCGACGGGTGGTCGGCGTTCCGCGGCGGCCTGCTCGACGAAGCCGCGGTCGCCGAGGTCGAAGCCGCTGCCCGTGCGTACCTCGCGGGCCGAGCTCCGCTCTTCGCAGCGCGCGTCGCGGCGGGCCGCGCGGTCGACGGACACGGCGATCTGCTCACCCAGGACGTCTTCTGCCTCGACGACGGGCCCCGCGTGCTCGACTGTCTCGAGTTCTCCGACGAGCTCCGCTTCGGCGACGTGCTCGCCGATCTCGCGTTCGTGGCGATGGATCTCGAACGCCGTGACGCGCCGATCCTCGCCCGGCGCTTCCTCGACCGCGCCCGACTCGCCGAGCACGACGATTGGCCGGCGAGTCTCGAACACCACTGGATCGCCTACCGCGCGCATGTGCGAGCGAAGGTGGCGTGTCTGCGCGCCGCCGACGGCGCGGATCCGGAAGCCGCGGCACACGCGGCCGCCGACCTCGAACTCACCCGAGGTCACCTCGCCGCGGCAACGGTGCGGATCGTCGCGATCGGTGGGCTGCCGGGGAGCGGCAAGAGCACCCTCGCCACCGAATACGCGGCGCGTTCGGGCTCGGTGCTCGTTCGTTCCGACATCGTGCGCAAGGCCCGCGTCGGGCGTGCACCCGATTCCGACGCGAGCGCGCCGGTCGATTCGGGTCTCTACACACCCGAGGCGCGAGCCGCGGTCTACGACGACCTGTTGGGTGAGGCAGCGCGCCACGTGGGCCTCGGCGTGAGCGTCGTGCTCGACGCATCGTGGAGCGAACCGTCGGCCCGCGCCGCCCTCGTGCGTCTCGGACGCGAGTGCTTCGCGGCGGTCGACACGTTCGAGTGCCGGGTTCCCGACGACGTCGCGCTCGAGCGTCTCGCCGCCCGGGCCGCGAGCGGCGGCGATGCCTCCGACGCCGGACCCGAGGTGTTCGCCGCGATGCGGTCGCGCTGGGAGCCCTGGGCCGGAGCCCATGTGGTCGCGACCGAGGCACCCGTTGCGGATCTCGTCGGCCGGGTCGCCGACGCGGTGCGCCGTCGCGAGGCATGACGCACCGCCATCGGTCCGGTTCGATCGGGCGATTCGGACCGGGCGGAGCCTCGGCGCGGACCTTCGACCCTTGGGGTGGCGCGCATCGGCGGCGCATCCTGGGCATCCGCGACCCGAGGAGACCATCATGACCGACAGTGCCCGTCGGCGCGACCCATCCAACGAAGCGCCCCCGACGTTCGAGGCCCGGCTCGCGCGGGTCGGCTCGCGTCTCGACGCGATGCTCGAGCGCGCGCGTGGCGAGGGTCGCCACGTCGACGACGTGGTCGCCGACATCGCCGAGAAGGTGCGCGAGGGAATCGAGACGGCACGAGCGAAGGTCGACGACGCCCGCGTGCAATTGAACCTCGCGAAGCTCGAGGGCAAGGAGCGGGCCGACCCGCTCGTCGCCGAGGCTCGCGGTCGCGCCGGTGAGGTCCGGGCCGACGTCGGCGACCTGGGCGAAGCGGTCGAGGATTCGATCGACACCCTGCGCATCGGCGTGCACGACGCGCTCGGCGAGTTCGAGGCCGCGCTCGACGCGGCGATCGACTCGATCCGCGACGCGATTCGCAGCTGACCACGTCGTTCGATCAGTGCGGGCCGCTCGGCCGCCCGCGGCTGAGCGGCCGACTGGGGGGCGGCCCGTCGCGGGCGAGACGACGAGCCACCCCCGAGACCCATTAGGGCTCTCTCCCGGGAGGTTCCGGGATTCTCGAAATCTTCGCGGAGCGGCGCGTCCGGGAGCCCTAATGCACAGTGGTGAACCGAATCGCAACGCAGTCGTGGCACACGCCGTGCAGGCCCCGGTCGCAGGACCCGGGTCCGCAGGGTTCGTGCGCTCGTGATCTGCGTCGCGAGTCGGGCCGACCGTGGGGGAGGGGCCGGCGCCGACCGGGTCGGCCCCTCCGGCGGGCGGATACCTCGAGGGGGCCCGATCGCGGACCCGCTCGGCAGCGCCGTCGGAACCTTTGGCAGACTGACCGCCTGATGTCCGACTCGCCGCGGCCCGACGACCGATTCCGGGAGGCGTGCGCGGCCGCCGTGACCTTCGGGCCGCGGGGGTCGATGCCGTCGGCGATCCGTGACGCCCTCCACGACGCCGTTCGGGCCGGCTCGAGCCGAGACGAGAATCCCGAGTACCTCGCGCTGGCGTTCGGCTGCGGTTGGCGGCGCGCGCTCGGGGCGTCGCCCTGGGAGCAACGGTGGGAAGGCGCCATCTTGGCCCTGGTCGACGAGTTCGAGCGGAGCGTTCGCATCACGATCGCGATGCTCTCGGGTCTCGTCCCCGACATCGTCGTGGACCGCGACGAGCAGCGGGCCTTCGCCGAACTCCTCGCGGTCCAGTTCGCCGCGGGATGCCGCTGCGGGCGTCATCGCCGATCGTGCCCCGGGCGCGACGACCACGGGCGCGACGACCACGGGTGCTGCATCGAACGCCATCGGCTCGACGCCTGGGACCCGACGGTCGCGCACCTCGCGGCCTACATCGATCAAGCCGT
Source organism: Actinomycetota bacterium (assembly GCA_005779345.1). Taxonomy (GTDB): domain Bacteria; phylum Actinomycetota; class Acidimicrobiia; order IMCC26256; family PALSA-610; genus SXJQ01. The sequence continues at coordinate 7,698 of SXJQ01000142.1, read as the reverse complement.
CCGGGGCATTGCGGGCCGCACGCTGCGTGGCGCCGCATTCGCCGACGGGATGCTCTACGCACAACTCGCGCGGGAGGGTCGCGTACGACGGGCCACCGTCGAGGCCCGGGTCTGTGGGCGGTGCGGCACGCGGGTCGAGGTCGGCATGTGCCGCGACCCTCGTTGCGCTTCCGAGACGCTGCCGCCGCGCTGCGTGGCGCAGGTCAACCGGCTCGTCGTGCCGCAGGCAGCGGGTGGGTGTTTCCGACCGATCGATCGGTGGCGTTGCGGCGATCCGGACTGTGCATCGCTGTTCCCGAGGTCGTTCGTGGCGCGCTGCACCCGTTGCGGCTGGGAGCCGGAGCCGGGTTGCCGTCCCCGCGTCCGTACGGTCTGGGTCGCGAGCGGGCGGGCGTGCGCGCCCGATCCGATGACCGACCGCGGCGGCGCGGGGCTCCCACGATGACCGCCGGGAACGTTCCCTCACGTGAGCGAGGGAACGACGCGTTGGCCGTCGACCTCGAACTTCTGCTCGACACGGCGTTGCGGCGCGGCCTCGACGACCGGCGCTGGCTGTCGTCGCCCGACCTCGGGGTGCTCGTTTCGCCATGCACCGTGGGCGGCCGGGCAGATCTGCGCTGTGTCGTGACCGACGAGCGGCACCGTTCGTTCTCCGAACTCCATGTCGCCGTGATCGACGCGTCCGGCCGGCGGGTCACGGCCCCGTTCGACGACCAGCGTCGCGCCGTGCTCGTCGGCGTCGGTCCCGCACCCTGGCGCGTCCGCGTCCTCCGGAGCGCCGACGCTGTCGCGCAGTTCGAACTCGGGCGGCGGGCCATGGCTGCGGGTGCCCAGATCGACGACGGCCGGGCGTTCGTGACGAGCGCCGACGGTCGCGTCGTCGTTCAGGTGCACGAGGACGACGACCGGCACCTCCAGATCGAGGCCGTCGGTCGCCTCGGTCACGCCCAGCTCGCGCGGTTTCGATGGGTGGCGACCGATCGGGCCGGTCACGAACGGCGCGGCAGCCTGCTGACCCCGGTCGGCGACGCGACCGTCGAGGCGACAGCGGCCTACGACCTCGGCCCGCTCGCCGACGCGACGGCGCTGCGTTGCTTCCCCGTCGAGATCATCGATGCCTCGGCGATCGATCACGACGACCTCGCGGGCACGGTCAACACCGCGTGGCGCGGGAGCGCCCGGCGCGCGTGGGCACGCTGGCTCGCGGCGACGGTCGTCGACGACGACGTGCGCGCGACGCTCGCGCCGATCGTCGGGTAGCCCCATGGACCCGATCGCGCGGTTCCGCAGGCTCGTCGCCGGAGCGCGGTCGGAAGCCGAGCGCCACTGGCTCATCGGCCCGGCCGGCATCGTGGTGGTCGCAGCAGCAGCGGTGCGCGACGGTCTGGCGCTCCTCGAGGCACCGGGTGTCGACGACGTCTGCGACTGGCTCGACGATCATGGCATGGTCGGTGGCGAGTTCCGGCCGGGCGATCGCGTCCGCGCGATCCTCGCGCTCGGCGTCGGGATCGAACTCCCGAGTGTCGATGTCGACGAGCTGCACGCCCGCCTCCGCGCCGGACTCCCCGAGGTGGGCGACGATGCGCTCGGCGCGGTTGTTGCGTGCGCCGGTGGGGGACCTTCGACGATCGACGCGATCTTGCGAGTCGCGACGATGGCCGGAAGCGTCGCGGTCGACGATCTCGTTCGCGCGATCCACGGTCGGCGTCGCGCGTCGCACGGTCGGGTCGTGAGCGTGACGTTCCCCGTGTCGACGCACGATGCGGGCGAGTTGCTCGTGCTCGATGTCGCGCGCGTTGCCGGTTCGCCCGGGTTCGCCGCCAACATCACCGCGGCGCCGCTCCTCACGGTCGACGATGCCTTTGCGGAGGCGATGGCGCGCGCGTGGGACGTGGTCGGCACGTCGACGTTCGCGGCGCGCTGGTCGGTCGGGCTCGACCGAACGCGTCGACCGGCCGAGCGGGTCACCGGGCCGTCGGCGGCGGTCGCAGCGGCCGTCGCATTGCAGGCGCTCGCTGACGACGCGCTGCGGATCGACCGCGATCTCGTGTTCACGGGCGCGCTCGGCGCCGACGGCACGTTGCTCTCCCTCCGCGGCGCGCCCGAGTATCCCGGACCCTCCGGGACCACGCGCTCGCAATCCGATGGCGATCACTACGACCAGAAGATCGCCGCCGCTGCGGGCCGGCGCCTGATCGTGCCGATGATCGACGCCAACGACGTCGGAGCGCGGTCGGCGCGCATCACCGACGGTCCACTCGTGGTCGGTCTCGACACCACCGCGTCGGTTCCCGCACTGCTTCGGCGGATGGATCGCGGCATCGCGTTCCCGGTGGCCCGTCGGCTCGGCGACCGCGACCGCATCGATCCGATCGACCCCACCACACTGCCCGCGGCGTTGTCGCGCACCGACCGGTTCCCGCTCGCCGGCCGGTCGTCACAGGAGCGGCACGTGCGCGAGCTGCTGGCGACTTCGGCCGCGGGCCCGCGCGTCGTGTTGGTGCGCGGCGAGGCAGGCTCGGGCAAGTCGCGCCTCGTTCGCGAGGCGGTCCGGCGGGCACCTCGCCGCGCGTACGCATACTTCGAGTACCTCGTGAGCGGGCTCGTCATCGGCACCGCGACCGATCCGCGCGCCGTGATCGACGAGGTGCTCGCGACCGACGCTGCCGCGATCGGTCACGCCATCGTCATCGAGAACGCGCAATGGGCCGATCCCGCGCTGCTGCGGCGCGTCCGCCAGATTGTGGCCGACGGCGTCGGTGCCGATGTCGTGTTCGTGGTCACGTACCGCCCGCTCGGCGGACGCGACTCGGTGGAGCCCGGTGCGCTCGGCGAACTGGTCGGGGCCGCCCGCGGCGGTCACCCGCAGGTCACCGAGCTGCGCGTCGCCCCACTCCGGCTCGCCGATGTCGTCGAGCTCGTCGAGGCAGGTTGCCCCGAACATCGTCACCACGAGCAGCTCGAATTCGCAGACCGGATCCTGCGCCTGTCGGGCGGCCAGGCACTCGCGGCGACCCAGCTCGTCGAGGCGGTGGCTCGCCTGAGCGCGGCCGAGGGTCTGGCGCGCCTCGACCGGCGCACCGGATCGGGGCCGGTCGTCGACGACATCGTGCGCCGACGCGTCGCTGAGATCGAACGACCCGAGGTGCTCGTCGCAGCGGCGGTCATCGGCGAGGAGTTCGATCTCGAGACGTTGCGGGCCGTGAGTCAGATCGACGACGACACCTTGCTCGGCACGCTCGGCGTCGCGACCGACCTGCGTCTCATCGAGGAGTTCACTGCGCCGCGTCTGCGGCACCGGTTCGTGCACGCGCTCGTGCGCGACGCCATCTACGCGTCGGCGAGTGCGTCTCGGCGACTTCAATACCACGCTCGCGCCGCGGCGCACTTCGAGTCGGCCGAGGCCGCCTCCGATACGCAGCAGTTCGTGAGGGTCGCGTATCACTACGGCGCGGTCGCGCCCGAGTTGCATGTCGATCGAGCGGTTGCGTCGGCACTCACGGCCGGCGCGGTCGCGACCACGGCCCGCTCGTTCGACGCCGCGGGGCATTGGTACGAGCGAGCGATGGACCACGCCCGGTTCGCGTCGGACCTCGACTCGTTGGTGGAGGCGCAGGTCGGGCTCGGCCGCACCCGTCGCCGCCTCGGCGATCCGAGCGCCCGTCCGATCCTCCTCGGTGCGGCCCGCCGTGCGGTGGAGGTTCAGCGTGCCGACCTGCTCGTCGAGGGAGTGCTCGCGGCGCACCGGGGCTTCTTCAGCCAGACGGCTGCGGTCGACGACGAATGGGTCGCGCTCCTCGAACGTGCGCTCGACCTCGTGGGCGACGACGATGCGCTCCGCGCCGAGTTGCTCGCGGTGCTCGCCTCGGAACTCACCTGGGCTGCGGACGCGGACCGTCGCTTCGCTCTCGCCGACGAGGCGCTCGCGCTCGCCGAGCGCAGCGGCGACCTCCGTGCGCTCGTCCACGTCCGGTACCGCCGCTCGCTGACGATCGCCGCGGCGGACACGATCGAGGCGAGAGATCGGAATTCGCTCGAGCTGCTCGAGCTCGCTCGCCGCACCGACGACGAGGAAGACCGGTTCACGGCGGCGATCACCCGCGCCACGCTCGCCGCGGAGATCGGCCGGATGGACGAGGCACTCGTGCGTGTTGCCGACGCGGAGCAGAGCGCGGAACGCCTCCGGGAGGCGATCCCGAGTTTCGCGGTCCGGCTCGCGCGCGCCGGGTCGCTCATCACCCAAGGTTCGCTCGATCTCGCCGAAGCGGTCTCGCTCGAAGCGCTGCAGCTCGGTCGGCGGGCCGAGGCGGCAGGCGATGCCGCGCTGTTGCACGGGGAGCAGATGTGGGAGATCTACCGCCTGCGGGGCGACGATGAGCTGCTCGCACCCCAGGCCGCGGCTGTCAGCGAGGTCGCCGATGAGCGGTTGGCCGTCTTCGGCGCGCGGTATGCACTTGCTTCCGGCCGGGCCGACGCGGCGGCCAGCGCGTACCAGCGCGTGTGCGCCGACGGCCCCCCGACCATCGATCGCGGGCTGACCGAGCCCGCGGTCGTCCGCGATCTTGCAGTGCTCGCCACTCACTTCGGCGATCGGTCGACGGCCGAGGCGATGCGGGTCCGACTCGCACCGGTCGCCGATCGCTTCGCGAACACCACAGTGGTGCGAGCGTGCGGCCACCACGCGTTGGGGATGCTCCACGGCGTGCTCGGCGACCGTTCCGGGGCCGAGGTCCACTTCGCCGCGGCCGCCGATTTCCACTCGGCACAGCGCACGCCGCTGTTACTTGCGGACACCGAACTCGAGTGGGCCCGGATGCGGATCGCAGCGGGCGACGTCGCCGACGCGCGGGCACTGCTCGAGTCGGCACGCGACATCGCGAGCGCGCTGGGCGCCGAGGGGATCGCGCGGCCGGCGAGCCGCTTGCTCGACGCCGCTCCCGGTCGCGCGACGGGAGGCGACGGCCGCGGCGGGACCCGGGTGTGATCGCCCGGTCGGCGCGATTCGACCCCGGTGTCCGGGTCGGCCCGCGCCTCCCGGCTCGTCTCGGGCGCCGCGAGCACGGCGCGGCGCGGGTCGTGCGATCACCCGTCGATCCGCTGGCGCTCGACCACGACGATGTCGCTCGCGCCGTCGCGATCGGATCGGACCAGCTCCGCAATCACGGCATCACCTTGTTCTACTGGCGGCTCGGGCGCCGACTCGCCGCGCATCTCGGGACCGATGTCGCGAACTGGTGTACCTGGGCGACCTGGGCGTCGCGGACGGTCGGACATGCACTCGATCCGTACGCGACGCCGTACCTCGTGCGCGAGCGCACACGGTCGTGGCCGCGCCCTGCACGCACCGCCGCGCTGCGAGTGGCTCGGTGGAGTCGGACCGCGCTGAACCCGCGCCTCGCGCCGGCGATCGCGGTCGGCAACCGCGAGATCTTCGACGAGATCGCCGACCACTTCCTCACCTTTCTCGATGCACTCGACGACGGTCGACTCCCCGACGCCGCGTCGGCGCATCGGTTCGCGGCGGGGATCGCGGGCGCCGACGCACCGACCGGCAGCGAGCACCGTCGGATGCTCGACCATCACCGCGAGGGGTTCGTTCGATACTGGGAGGCGGCCCAGGAATCGCGCCCGGCCGAACGGGCCCGGCTGGTACTCGCCGGCAACCTCCTGATGGCGGAGTACGAACAGGCACGGCTGCAGCCGTGGATCGAGGAGGCGTTCTTCGTGGCGCCGAGCGAGGGCTGGGGTGTACCCGCGATCCTGCGGCGCACGATCGGCCCCGCGGTCGCGCGCCTCACGACCCGGCGTGTCACCGCTGTGATCACACCCGCCATGCTCGTGCCGGTGGGCGAGCCGTTGCGTCGACGCGCGGGCGAAGCGCGACTGTTCCCGGCAGCGCTCGATCCTCCTGGAACGGAACTGGGTGCGGTGCTGGCGCGATATCCATCGGGCCCGACGCCGCAGTGTGCGAACTGGACACGGTTCGAGGACCGAATGGCGTTCGTCACCGGTCTGTTCCACGCGTATCACTTCGAGCCGACGTTGCACGCCGCCCCGTTCGCCGTGGTCGCGGCGCGGGATCTGGTGCGGGCCCTCCGCGAGAACGACGCGTCGGTCGCCGAGAGGATCAACCGTGCCGCCCGAGTGGACTGACGCGCTCCTCGACGCGCTTCGCACCGAGGGCGACCCGATCGCCGACGCCGCGCTCGCCGAGTACCTCGCGGCCGGCGTCGACCGAACACCGCGATCGGTCATGGCCGCACTCGTTCGGACGCTCGCGCCCGGCGGTGACGAACCGACCGGACTCCTCGCCGACTACCTCGCCGACGCCGCGGCGTTGCCCGAATGGGCCGACCCCGAGCTGCTCCGCCGCGGTCAGGAGTTCTTCGCCGTGCAGGGTCTGTACCTCGCGACCGCGCTGTTCTGCGCGTCGCTGCCGGTCGCCTACGCATCGGCGCGCGGCGCGCAGGTGATCTTCATCACCGGCGATCTCGTGTCGGATGCGCATCGTCGGATCGCGGAGACGGCGCAGTTGATCTGCGACGTGATGAGCCTCGAGCTCTCGGGGCCCGACCGGGCGGAACATCCGCTCGCGCCCGAGACGCGCGGCTATCGGTCGGCGCGGGGTGTGCGCTTGATGCATGCGGCCGTGCGCCAGTTCGTGACGAACGATCCCGAGGCCGCCCGTCGATACGACGCGAAGGCGGGCGTTCCGATCAACCAGGAGGATCTGGTCGGTACGTTGCTCACCTTCACGACGGTCGTCTACGACGCCCTGCACCGGCTCGGGGTCACCGCGACCGACGACGAACTCGACGCCTATCACCACACCTGGTGCGTCGTCGGGCACCTGCTCGGGATCCGGCCCGACCTGCTCCCCTTCGATCGCGGTGCAGCGGTCGCGCTCGACGCCCGGATTCGCGCCCGGAACACCGCGCCGTCGGCAGCGGGGATCGCCCTCGCCGCGGCGCTCACCGACGAGATGGCTCGACACGTGCCGCGTTTCGCGCGGTCGCTGCCCGCGGGCCTCGTGTACCACCTGAACCCTCCGGCGGTCTGCCGCGCGCTGGGAGTGCGCCGCCCGGCGTTCGTGGGTCTGTGGGCGTTGCCGCTCGTCGTGTCGGCGTGGTTCCAGGGCCGGGTGCGGTGGCCGGCGCGGCCGCTCTCACGAGTGGCCACGCGAGCGATGATTCGCGCGTACGTCCGGGAAGGTCGCGGTGGCGAGCGCCCCCCGTGGGACTTCGGCCCGCTCGGCACCGCGTGCGAACGCGGCGCGGTCGCCCGTACGGCCCGCGTTACCGGTGTCGCTCGTACCGGGCGTGCTGCGCGACGGATTGGCGTGTAACCATCGCGGCCGGGAGACTCGGGTCATGAGCGAACCCGTCATCCTCACCGACCTGCCCGCGCCCGCCGTCGCCCGCATCACACTCAACCGTCCCGACAAGCGCAACGCACTCAATCATGCGTTGCGCGGCGCGATCCTCGATCAGCTCCGCGCGAACGACCGCGACCCCGAGGTACGGGTCACGATCGTGCGCGGCGCGGGCACGAGCTTCTCGGCCGGCTACGAACTCGGCGACGGCAACGTGGGCGTCGATCCGCCCTATTACACGCCGGGCGGCGATGGTCACTGGCCGCGCCACGTGACCGAGGGATGGATGAGCATCTGGGACCTCGCCAAGCCCGTGATCGCGCAGG
>SXJQ01000141.1 GCA_005779345.1 Actinomycetota bacterium | reverse complement strand
CAAAGCGCCGAGCGCGACGCGCAGGTCGTCGTCGCTGAAATCGCGGTAGTCGGGACCAGGGATGTCAGACATCGTCGCTCGCTCCGAGCTCGGCACGAAGGCGGTGACGCGCCTCGTGCAGGTGATAGCGGACCGCGCCCGCGCTGATGCCCATCGCGTCGGCGACCTCATGGGTGTCGAGGTCGGCGAGGACCTTCAAGACGAGCGCGATCCGCTGTTGGCGAGGGAGGCGTTGCACGGCGGCGGCGAGTTCCGGGACGACGTCGTCGGGACCGCTGCGAGCGACCTCGACCAACCGCGGCAGCGCGGCTTCCCGCCGTCGCAGCCGTCGCCGTTCGTTCGACATCCGGTGCACCGCCGTCCGCCGGACCCATGCGACCGGGTCGTCGTAGCCGCCGACGCGCCGCCACTTCACGAGCGCGAGCGAGAACGCCTCGGCCACCGCGTCCTCCGCTCCCGGTCCCGCAGCCGACAGCACCCGCACCAACCTCCCGTAGTGCTCGCGGAAGACGTCGTCGAAGGTGGCGATGGGTTCCACGGGCACGATGCTCACACACCGCGCACGCCGTCAGCGTTTGGCCATCGCGTCTGATCGAGAATCACGGTCGCTCGCGCCACCAACCACTTTTGCGGCGTGCAGCTCATCGTTTTGCGCACGAGATACCGTCAGAACGCGAAATCAGGGGATGGCGGCTTCGATCTTGGCGTGCCAGGCCGCGGCGGCGCGGAGCGCGAATCCGACCTGTTGTTCGGCCCCGTCGGCGTCGAGCCAGACGACCGTCACGATCCACGGTCTCGCGTACCGCTTGTATCGACCCCGGATCCGGAACGCCTTACCCACCGTCACGGCCTGGATCGTCGACAGCGGAATCGTGAGCGCCGTCGCGCCATAGCCGAGCCGGAACTCGAGCGTCGACGACGTGAGTGCGAGCACACCCACCCCGCGCACCTGTACGCGCATGGTCGACGACCCGATGAGGTTCACCGACGTCGCCTCGACCGCGGTGATGCCGTCGCGCGCCAGGATCGCGGCGGCGCGTTCGCGTGCTCGACGGGCGATTCCTTGGGTCACCGTGTAGATCAGGTTGAACAACACGAGCCCTGCCGCGCACGACACCAGCACGATCGCGAGCACGCTCATGCTCCCCGCCTCACGCCGGCACCTCGAGCGCCCGCGCGATCGCGTCGACCGCCGTCTCCCCGTACGACAGGCCCTCCTCGTATCCCTCGCCGAACGGCACGGGGAGGTAGCCGAGCCAGTGGGGCGCGAAACCGCACAGCAGCGTCGGGATCCCCGAACGACCGGCGAGGATCCGCGCTCCGAGTTCGGCAAACCCTTCGCCGGGAATCGAGACCAGTCCGACACCGCCGAGCGACCACTCGTGGAGTTCGACGTCGAGCGTGTCGCGCCGCGCGACCGCACCCAACGGCGATCCGGCAACATCGACGGTGAGCAGGCGTCGCCGCACCGAAACGGCGCCGCCCGACACCCCGTCACCCGCGACCGGCATCGCGACGGCGACGGCGGCGACGATCGCCAACGCGAAGTCCTCCCCGACCCGGTCGACCGACGCGAACGCGGCATCGGGGCCGTCGGTCCACGTCATCCCGTGCGGGTCGACATCGCCCTGGCAGCCCTGGAGGAACACGCACATCCCGCCGAGGCGCGCCTCGACGTGGCGCCGGCACGCGCCGACCCAGTCGGCCGAGACGGCCAGGTTGTCGGGGCCGAGCACCACCGGATGCACGCCGACGTTCGCGATCGTCGCGACGCGTTCGTCGCGGTCTACCGCGAGCACGTCGAGCACGGCGTAGGTCGGCGCGTACGCCAGGCCGCGGCGGTTGAAGCTCAGCGAACCGGGCAGACCCATGCGCGTGAACGCCAACCGCGCCGGACGGGACGCGTCGCGGGCCGCTGTCGCCGCCGCGACACACGCCGCCACGAGGTCGTCGCGCCACCCGTGGGGAACCTCCCAGCCGAGCGCGTCGGTGCCGGTGATCGTGCTGGGCGCGGCGTGCGTGTGGATCGTATGGGTGAGCACGCGGTCGACCGATACGTCGACCGAGCTCGCGACCGCGCCGCGGATCGCATCGGCCCAGTCGCGCGACATCGCCATGAGATCGAGCGCGACGACGACCGCGACCGAACAGTCGTGATCCTCGAACCACAGCACGCGGACCTCGAGATCGTCGTGCACGTCGGTCGAGGCATCGCGGCGATCGCCGTAGCCCGCCAGCCAGATCGGTCGGTGCTCGGGCCCGGGCGTGATCACCCGCCGGGCGACCCCGACCCGGAGGCCTGCGCGCTCAACCACCCAACACCTCCTCCTCGACCGTCGCCGTGCGCTCCTGCACGAGCAATCCGACCACGACGAGCGCGATCCCCACCAGTTCGAACGGCCGCGGTCGCTGTTGGAGGTCGATGCGGCCGACCAGCGTCGCCGTCACGGGCAGCAGCGCGAGCAGCAGCGCGAACCGACCACGTTCGATGCGGCGGTGGACGTGCTGGTCGATCCCGTAGGGCACCGCGGTCGACAACACGCCGACCACGACGCACAACACGAGGATCCGGGCGTCGCCCCATGCAGGGCCGCTCGTCGGCGCACCGAAGGGCGCGAGGGCGAGCGCACCGAACACGAGCGCCAGCGCGAGACCGGTGACGCCGCCGCGTTGGGTCGAGACCCGCGCCCCGAGAACCACGTAGCCCGCCCAGCACGCACCCGCGACCAGGGCCCACGCGACCCCCACCGCGTCGGAGCGCAATCCGATCGAGAGGCATGCGACGCCGCCGGCAGCGGTCAGGAGGGCGACCAGGGCGCGCGACGACCGCACCGACAGTGCGGCGACTGCCATCGGACCGACGAACTCGATCGCCACGGTCGAGCCGAGGTGGACGCGAGCCGTGGCGAGGTAGAACGCGGCGTTCATCGCCGCGGTGACCACACCGAAGGCCGCCGCAGCGCGCACCTCGTCGCGTGACCACGGCACGGTCCACGGACGGGCGACGGCGACCAACACGAGCGCCGCCCCGCAGATCCGCAGCCAGGCGACCGCCTGCGGCCCGATGTCGGCGAAGAGGTCGACCGCGATCGCCGCCCCCTCGTACATCGAGACCGCGCCGACGACGAACAGCAGCGAGGGCGGCAGCCCGGCGAGGAGACGCTCCATCGGCTCGGAGCGTACGCTCCGAGCACGTGGTTGTGACCAGGGATAATAACTGTTATCGTGCGCTGCGTGATCGCCGAAGTCGCCCACGACACCCCGGCCCACGACACCCCGGCCCACGACACCCCGGCCCACGACACCCCGGCCCACGACACTCGGGAGCGCCTCCTCGCCGCGGCCCTCGTCGTCTTCGAGCGCGACGGCTACGAAGGCGCCCGCGTCGGCGAGATCGCCCGCGAGGCGGGGCTCACGACCGGCGCGATCTACAGCCAGTACCGCGGCAAGGCCGACCTCCTCGTCGACGCCATCACCACCCGCACCCGCGAAGAGGTCGACCGACTCCTCGAACTCGCGGCGGGCGACGAGGCGCGCACGGTGCTCGCCGAGCTGGGCCTCCGCCTCACGACCCGCAGCGATGCCGGCCCGGCACTCCTCGTCGACGTGTTCGGCGCCGCACGTCGCGATCCCGATCTCGGCGAGATGGTGCGCGCGACACTGCTGCGGCGCGAACAGACCATCGCCGATCTCATCGAGCGAGCACGCGCCGCAGGCGAGGTCGCGCCCGACCTCGACCCGCAGGCCATCGCCCGGTTCTGTACCGCGTTCGCGGTCGGCGCGCTCACGCTGCGCTCCGTCGCGATGCCGGCGGTCGACACGTTCGCCTGGACCCACCTCCTCGCGCGGCTGCTCGATGCCGTCGCGCCCGACACCGGAGCCACACCGTGACCCTCACCGACGATCAGCTCGACGCCTCGCCGAACGTGTCCGCACAGCGCGACACGGTGCACGCCGTGCGCTCCGAGTTCGACTCGCTCTTCACCTGGGATTACGAGCGGAGCAGGCTGCCGCTCATCAAGCTGTACGAGAAGGCCAAGACGAGCCAGTGGAATGCCACCACCGACCTCGATTGGTCCGTCGACGTCGACCCCGAGAGGGTCGCGAGCGAACTCGGCATCGGCACGAGCGACCGGTTCGGCGCCCTGCGTGACTATCCCAACTCGCCCGTCGCCAAGTTCGGCGACCGCGAGTGGCTCGAGGTCGCGGTCAACCTCCAGACATCGCTCCTCAGCCAGTTCCTCCACGGCGAGCAGGGCGCGCTGCTGTGCACCGCACGCATCGTCGAGACCGTCCCGTGGATCGACGCCAAGTACTACGCCGCGACGCAGGTCATGGACGAGGCGCGTCACGTCGAGGTGTTCGCGCGGTACCTCGACGAGAAGATGGGCCGCGAGTTCCGCATCAACGACAACCTCAAGTCGTTGCTCGACGACATCCTCGCCGACGACCGCTGGGACATCACCTACCTCGGCATGCAGATCATGGTCGAGGGGCTCGCGCTCGCAGCGTTCGGGATGATGCACATGATCACCACCGAGCCGCTCCTCAAGAAGCTGCTGCGCTATGTGATGAGCGACGAAGCGCGGCACGTCGCGTTCGGCGTGTTGAGCCTGCAGGAGTACTACCGCGAGCTGACCGCGCCGGAGTTGCGGGAGCGACAGGAGTTCGCGTTCGACTGTGCGGCGCGACTCCAGCGACGGTTCATGCAGGCCGAGGTGTGGGAGCGTATGGGGATCGACCCCCAGGAGGTCGCTCGCATCCTCGACGAGGTGAACCCGCCGGCGCAGCAGCAGTTCCAGACGTTGTTGTTCTCCAAGATCGTCCCGAACTGCAAGAAGCTCGGCCTGATCGACGCGGGCGACGGTTGGCTGCGCGAGCGCTTCACCGACATCGGTGTCATCCAGTTCGAGGATTGGGTCGACACCGGCGAGGAGTACACGATGCTCGACGAGGTCGCCAAGGACCGCGAGGTCGCCTGAACGAGTCTCGGGACCAAGGTCCCCGGGCCGCGTGACCCAGGTGTCTGGTTCGTGCCGGGCGACGCGGCGCAGCGTGTCGCGATGACCAACCGCCCCCAGACCGTGGCCCTCGACATCTTGGTGACCGAGAGCGAACCCGGAACCGCCGACGACGTGATCTTCGACCTCGAATCGGCCGGACACCGGGTGCACCGTTGCCATGAGCCCGGTCGGCCGGCGTTCCCCTGTCGTTCGCTCGACACCGACGACTGCCCGCTCGACGCGGGAACGGTCGACGTCGCGGTGACCATCCGAGCGCGTCCCCGTTCGGTGCCGGCGGCGCTCGAAGACGGCGTGTCGTGCGCGTTGCAGCACCGGATTCCTCTCGTCGTCAGTGGACGCGTCGCGTTGAACCCGTACGAGGATTTCGCGACCGAGGTCGTCGACCAGCGCGGCAGCGTCGTCGAGGCCGTCGAGCGCGCCGCGATCAGCTCATTGCGCGATCACGAACGCCTCGCGGCCGATGCTGCGCACACCACGCTCGCGGTCCACGGCTGCGAGGGTGCCACGGTCGAAGCACGCGCCCATCGGGCGCGCGGTGTCGTCACGGTACAGATCCGCGTCCCCGCCGACATCGACCGGACCGTGCGCGACATGATCGGGACACGGGCGCTGT
>SXJQ01000009.1 GCA_005779345.1 Actinomycetota bacterium | reverse complement strand
GCGTCGGCTCGGTGACGACCAGTTCGCGGCCACCGAGATGGAACGACACCAGCACGTGGAGCGCGTCGGGCGACCGGCCCGTCCATGACGCGATCGTCGAGCGCGACACGAGGAGCATCCCGAGCAGGCTGAAGAACATCCCGATCGCCACACCGACCATCACGATCTGCACCGCCTGGCTGAACAAGGTCACGAGCACGACGTTCGCACGCTGGCGGTTCGACAGCGATGCAACGCCGTCGAACCCCTCGCCCACTCCGCCACCCCCTCCGCCGGCACTGTCGCCGACCTCGCCCGGGTCGACCGCGAGCGCTGCGGCCGGAGTCGCCGACACGAGTTCGCGGATCTCGTCCCAGGAGGCGAAGGTCCCGAGTTCGTGCAGCTCCGACGGCATCCGCGTGAGCACGAAGAAGACGCCGACGAGGACGAACAGCGAGATCGCGATCCAATAGGCCGGTCCCGTCGTGATCCCCGCGCTCTGCCACACCTCCGCGGTGAGGAAGAAGAACGTGACGAACAGCGCGAGGAGCGGCAGCGCCCGGATCAAGAGGCCGCTGATCGCCTCGAGCTGCACGCCGAGCTTGCTGATACCCCAGCGCAGCGTTGGCACCACGCCATAGCTCGTCGCGAGATAGATGACGACCAACAGCCCGAGGTTCACCGCGGCGGTCGCAGCCGCGGACGCGTACTGCCGCCCGAACACCACCGGGATCGTCGCGGGCGCGAGCACGAAGATCGCGATCTCGGTGGGTCCGATCCGATCCGGCCGCTGCAACGAGCGACGGCCGCGGACTCGATTCACGAGGATCCACGCGCCGAGCAGGATCGCGAACCCACCGACCACCGCGACGAGGTCGAACCAGAGCGGGTAGCTCTCCTTCGGGGCGTTCACGACCTCGACGAGGAACACGACCGTGAGCGCGGGGACCGCGCGCGTCAACACGTCGCGCCCGGCGTTGTACCCCTCGATGAAGTGCGGGAGGCCGCGACGCAAGAACCAGCGCTCGATCGCGATCGTGGCGGCGCGGTCGTCCATCGCGGAAGTCTGGCAGCTCTCAGACGATGCGTCGCTCGGAGGCCCAGCGGGCCAGCTCGTGACGGTTGGAGAGCTGCAACTTGCGCAACACCGCCGATGCGTGGGTCTCGACGGTCTTGATCGAGATCGAGAGCTCGGCCGCGATCTCCTTGTAGGTGAACCCGCGCGCGAGGAGCCGCAGGACCTCGCATTCTCGGGCGGTGAGCACGTCGAGCTCCGGGTCGCCGAGAGGCACGGGCGAGGTCGCGAACGCGTCGAGGACGAACCCCGCGAGCCGCGGCGAGAACACCGCGTCGCCGTCGGCGACGCGATGGATCGCCTCGGCGAGTTCCGGGGGCGCGATCGTCTTGGTGACGTAACCGCGCGCGCCGGCGCGAATCGCGGCGATCACATCGGCTGCCGCGTCCGATACCGAGACCGCGAGGAAGCGGATGTCGGGGTGGGTTCGCACGACCTCGCCGATGACACGCACGCCGCCGCCCGCCGGCATGTGCACGTCGACGAGCACGACGTCGGGCTGCCGCTCGCGGATCATCTCGATTGCCGCGTCCACCTCGGAGGCCGCACCGACGACATCGAACTCGTCGGCGAGCTCGATCCGGACGCCGCTCAAGAAGAGCTGGTGATCGTCGACGAGAAACACCCGCAGTGTCATGCCGCGGCCTCCATCGGAAGCACGAGCTCGACCTGGGTTCCGTTGCCGGGGCTCGTCACGACGGTCGCGTGCCCGCCGAGGCGCCGGAGGCGCCCCTCGATCGAGCGGCGGATCCCGTGGCGGTCGGCGGGAACGGCGGCGAGATCGAATCCGCACCCGCGGTCGCGGACGAACACCCGCACGTCGTGATCGCTGATCTCGGTGTAGACCGCGACCTTGTCGGCACCCGAGTGCCGTTGCGCGTTGCCGATCGCCTCGCGCGCCGCCGACGCGATCCCTTCGAGCCGTTCGTCCAGCGCGCGATCGCGCACGTGCACGACCTCCACCGGAACGCCGTGCTCGTCCTCCAACTCCGCCGCGTACCGGTCGATCAACGCCGCGAACGTGGTCACGTCGCCCGAGTGCTCCTCGGCGCGCCCGGTGAGCAGCCAACTGCGCAGCGCACGCTCCTGGCGGCGGGCGAGCCGCGCGACCTCGCGGGGATCGTCGGCCCGCCGTTGGATGAGGGCGAGCGTCTGCAACACCGAGTCGTGCAGGTGAGCGCCCACCTCTTCGCGCTCCTGGCTCCGGATGCGTTCCCGCCGTTCCGCGAGCAACTCCGCCGCGAGCCGCCCCAACCACGGTCCCATGATCACGGTCGCGCCGAGGAACATCACCGACAACGCGAGGAGCGCGTCGCGAAGCTGGAACCACGACCGTGTGGAGGCGACGAGCACGGCGAGGCCCGCCAGCACCAGCGCCACGCCGACGATCGCGCGCACGAGCACGCCGCGGCGGGTGCCGAGGGCGCCGAGCGCCTCGCGCGCCGCCGGCGGGAGCCAGGCCGGGAGCTCGAAGGGTGCCTCGAGCTCCGATCCCGGACCGGGGTAGGCGATGAGGACGACCAGGCCGGTCACCGCGAACGCGACCGGTACGGCCAGCCCCACCGGCAGGACTCCGATGACCCGCTGCAACAGCAGCGCGCCACCGAGCAACACCGCAACCGCCGCGGCGATGTCGAACCCGTCGCGGGGTCGCCAGCGCGTGGCCGCGGCCGGCGTGCCGTCGTCGCCCGGCATGACCGCGGCGGCGACGAAGTACACGGCGATCCCGGCGCCGAAACCGCTCGTGATCGCGAAGCCGAGCCGGATCCACCGCGGGTCGACGCCGAGATGCGCGCCGAGCCCGCCGGCGACGCCGAGGACGACTCGATCGTGGGAACTCCGCAGGAGCGGCGGGCGGGCGGTGAGACGCACCCGACGATGATCGCGCGCCGGTGCCGACCCCACCTCCGGGTGTGACCCCGAGAACCCCCGGGTCGACTCGGGGTCGCGCCAGGGTGCCCCCCGATACCGTCGCGCCGCGCACGGGCGCACGCTGCCATCATGACGACCACGATGGACCCGACGCCACCCCCGATGCCCCCGCCGCCGACACCACCTCCCGGTCCGCGGCGCCGCCTCGTCCGCAGCACGTCGGACCGACTGCTCGGCGGCGTCGCGGGCGGTGTCGCCCAGACCTACGGTGTCGATGCTGCGCTCGTGCGCGTCCTGTTCGCCGTCGCCGGCGCGTTCACCATCGGGTTCGCGGCGTTCGCGTACGCGATCGCGTGGATCGTCATTCCGTCCGACGAGGGCCGTGTCGTCGCCGACGACCTCGTGCACGGCGCGGCCGGCGGCAACGACCGGCGGCGCTGGCGCTGGTTCGGGATCGGGCTGGTCATCTTCGGATTGCTCGCTCTCGCCGATGTGCTCGACGACCACAACGCGTGGTGGGGTGCCGCGGGATCGTTCGTCCCGCCGATGCTGCTGCTGGCCGCGGGGGCCGCCGTGTTGCTCGCCCGGCGCGACCCGTCGAGCCCCGATCCCGCCGCGGCGAGCCCTGCGACCACGACCCCGACGTCACCGATGTCAGCGACGTCACCGACGCCTGCGCCGCCGGTGCCCCGCGGCACCTACCCTCCGCCTCAGTGGCCCGTCGCCGCCACCGCGCCGTGGGTGCCCGCCCCCGCGCCGAAGGTCCGGCAGTCCTCGCGGCTCGGACACCTCACCCTCAGCGTGGTGTTGCTCGTCGCCGGCGGTGCCTGGCTCCTCGACCTCGTGACCGGCGACGTCCCGGCCGCGGTCGTCGCCGCGATCTGTCTCGCCGTGCTCGGGGCGGGCCTCCTCGTCGGGGGCTGGGTCGGTCGGGCCCGGTGGTTGATCCTCCCCGCTGCACTGTTGACGGTCGTGTGTGCGCTCGTCGCGGTCCTCGATGTCCCCCTCGAGGGCGGCGTCGGCGAACGCATCCGGCGACCTGCGACCGCCGCAAGCCTGCGCGACGGCTACCGCCTCGGCGTCGGCCGGTTGGTACTCGACCTGCGCGGGATCGACGCCGCGACCGAGGGACTCGACCGCGACCGGACGGTCACGATGACCAACGCCATCGGGGAACTCGAGGTGATCGTCCCCGCCGGTCTGCACGTACGGGTCGTCGCCGAGACCGACCTGGGCGAGATCACGCTCGAGGATGGTCGCGGGTTCGCGTTCGACGACGACGTCGCCGACGGTACCGACGTCCGACGCACCGCGACGTACGGCCCCGCCGACGATCCGCTGCTCACCATCGAGGCCCACGTCGGCATCGGAGCAATTCAGATCAGGAGCATCGAGCGTCCGGAGGTGCAGTCGTGAAACGTCATCCGATCGACATCGTGTCGGTGCTCGCCGGACTGCTCTTCACCGCGCTGGGCGTCGCCTTCGCGCTCGGTGAGGCAGACCGTATCGACATCGACGTGCGGTTCGTACCGGCCGCGGTGCTCATCGCTGCGGGCGCGGCAGGCATCATCGCCAGCTTCACGCGCGCCGACACGACACCCGCGGAAACCATCGCCACATCCGGCGTGCCCGACGGCCCCGCTCCGCCGAGCGAGGTCGTTACTCCAACCGAGGGCTGACGGCTCGCTGCAATGGTCGGGGGAGGCGCGCAACCTCAGACGGGGGTGGCGGCCGCGACCGCCTCGAAGGCGAGTCCGCCGTCGGGGGCGTGGTCGACCGTGATCGTGTCGCCGTCGTGATAGTCGCCGCGCAGCAACGACAGTGCGATCGGATCGGCGAGTTCCTTCTGGAGGAGTCGCTTCAGCGGACGCGCTCCGAAGTCGGGGTCGTAGCCCTGCTCGGCGAGGTAGTCGCGCGCAGCTCCGGTCAGCTCGAGGCCGAGGCCGCGGTCGGCGAGACGCGAGCGGAGCAGGTCGAGCTGGAGGTCGACGATGTGCGCGATGTGCTCGCGCTCGAGCGCGTGGAACACGACGATCTCGTCGATGCGGTTCACGAACTCCGGCTTGAAGTGGCCGCGCACCGCGGTGAGCACGCCCGCTTCGTCGAACCCGGCACCGAGGTTGCTCGTCATCACGATGATCGTGTTCGTGAAGTCGACCGTCCGACCCTGGCCGTCGGTGAGCCGGCCGTCGTCCATGAGCTGCAACAACACGCCGAAGACGTCGGG
>SXJQ01000140.1 GCA_005779345.1 Actinomycetota bacterium | reverse complement strand
TTGACGAGGCTGTCGATCGGGCCGCGTTCGGCGAGCGCGGCACCGGCCATCGCCTCGCAATCACCGAACGCCGCGACGTCGCCCGCGTACGCGCGGCCACGACGACCGAGCGCCTCGATGTCGGCAACCGTCGCGACCGCCGCCTCGTGGTCGCGGCGGTAGTTGATCGCGACGTCGGCACCGTCGGCGGCGAGACCGAGTGCGATCGCGCGCCCGATGCCGCGACCTCCTCCGGTCACGAAGGCGGTCCGTCCCGCGAGCGGGGCAGCATCGGTGTCGTTCACTGGTCCAACCTCCCGGTTCATCGATCGCCGAAGATCGGCGTGCGCTTCTCCACGAACGCCCGCATCGCCTCGGCGAGGTCGCTCGTCGTGCTGGCGAGGAGCTGGGTGCGGTTCTCGAGGTCGATCCCGGCGTGCAACGAGCCGATCTCGAGTTGGCTCCACATGACCTCCTTGGTCATGTGGACACCGAACGGGCTGTTCGCGAGCACGAGGTCGGCCTGTTCGTACGCGGCGTCGAGCACCGCCCCGTCGTCGGCGACCGTCGTCACCAACCCGATTCGCTCGGCCTCGTCGGCACCGACGAACCGGCCGGTCAGGAGGAGTTGGTGCGCGCGCGATGCCCCGATGAGACGCGGGAGCAGCCAACTGACGCCGATGTCGCAGCCCGACAGCCCGACCCGCACGAACGCCACGTTGAAGCGCGCCGAGCTCGAACAGACTCGGATGTCGCTCGCCAGCGCGAGCGCGAACCCGCCACCG
The DNA here is from genome assembly GCA_005779345.1 of Actinomycetota bacterium. Lineage (GTDB taxonomy): Bacteria > Actinomycetota > Acidimicrobiia > IMCC26256 > PALSA-610 > SXJQ01. Next base: position 15,730 of record SXJQ01000140.1, on the reverse strand, counting down.
CTCGCGGCGCCGTTCACCGCGGCGATGATCGGCTGGCGGAGCGAACGCATCGCCGGGACGAGGTTCGCGATCGATTGCTGCACCACGAGCCCGGCCTGCGCGCGACCGAGCCCCGCTGCCTCAGGCGGCGAGGCGCCCTCGCGCAGGTCGAGGCCGGCGCAGAAGGCCCGCCCGGCGCCGGTGAGCACGATCACGCGGCAGGAGCGGTCGTGGCGGAGGGACTCGAACGCGTCGTGCAGGCCCGCGATGAGTTCGGCGTTCATCGCGTTGAGCGCCTCGGGTCGGTTGAGCGTGACGAGGGCGACCCCGTCGCGGTCGCGGCTGATCTCGACTGCTCCCATGGTCAACTCCTGGTCGTGTGCGCGAGCGTCGCGACGCGCCCGGCGAGGCTCGCGGATCCGAGCCGGTCGCACCAATCGGCCCACGCCGGCTCCTGCGGGCCGTGCCACTCCCAGTCGTCGACGGTGCCGACCGGTGCGTCGAGGCGCAGGGTCGCGAGCGTCGTGAACCGTGCGGCGAGATCGCGCGAGCCGCGCAACGTCGCCGCCAACTTCGCGGCGCCCCGCACGGCGATGTCCCAGTCGCCCTCGTCGTCGGGGATCGCCGCGATCGATCCGAAGCGCGCCAACAGCAGCGCGGCCGACTTCGCGCCGAAGCCGGGGAGCCCGGGGAAGCCATCCGCCGAGTCGCCGACGAGCGCGAGGTAGTCGGGGATCGCCGCGGGTGGGACGCCGAACTTGTCCTCCACCGCGGCGGCATCGAGGATCCGGTCGTTGCGTCGGTCGAACTGCAGCACCTTGCCGCCGACGCACTGACCGAGGTCCTTGTCGGGAGTGCAGATGAGCACGCGCACCACCCGCGGGTCGGCCGCCGCGAGCGCGGCTGCCGCCCCGAGCGCGTCGTCGGCCTCCACGTCGACCATCGGGAACACCGCGACCCCGAGCGCGACCAACGCGTCTTCGAGCGGGTGCGCCTGCGCCCAGAGGAGCGGATCGATCCCCTCCCCCGTCTTGTACCCGGGCCACAGGTCGTTGCGGAACGACTCGATCACGTGATCAGTCGCCACGCCGACATGGGTCGCTCCGTCCTCGAGCATCTGCACGACGGTCGAGACCACGCCGCGCACGGCGCTGATCTCGATCCCGGTCAGCGGGTCGGTGCGTGAAGGATGCTTGCCGTAGAAGTGGCGGAAGAGTTCGTAGGTGCCGTCGACGAGATGGACTTCCACGCCGGTCAGCTTGACACCTCGGGGCGGAGCAAGTCGCCCGCGGGTGCGTCGGCGAGCTCGTCCGCGGTCGGTTGCCACGGAGCGAACCGGAGCCACGTCGCCAACCCGAAGACGACCGCCGACCCGAAGACATGGAGCGCGACCAGCGCCGGCGGCACCTTGCTGAACCACTGGAGGTAGCCGATCGTCCCCTGGAACACGAGCGCCGCCAACAGCCACTCGGCGCGCTCCGACACCGCCGCGGCGCGATCTCGCCGGGCGAGCGCGACCAGGGCGACGGACGCGGCGACGAGCGCCCACACGGCGACCGAATGCAGGCGCACCGCGTTCGTCACCGGCCAATCCAGTCGCTCGACGTCTGCGTCGCCGCCGTGCGGTCCCGCGCCCGTGACGACCGTCCCGAGCGCGAGCACCAGCGCCGTCAGGCCGAACGCAACCTCGCTCATGACGCGCACGCGTGCCGTTGTGACGACCTTGCGCTCGCCGGGCGGTTCGCCGGCGCGCCGGAGCAGTTCGAGCGCGCCGTAGAGGAGCACGAACGACGCGAGGAAGTGGAGCGCCACCGACTGCCACTGCAGTTCGAGCAGCACGACGACCCCACCGATCACCGCCTGGAGCAACACGCCACCGATGAGCGCGAGCCCGAACCACGCGAGGTCGCGGCGGAACGGGCGGCGGCGAAAGGCCCCGGCGAACGCGCCGACGACGGTGAGGCCGACCGCGCCCGTGAACAGTCGATTGATCTGTTCGACGGCGCGATGCGGCGACGAGATGTCGATCAGGTCGTCGCCGGTGCAGCGCGGCCAGGTCGGGCAACCCAAGCCTGAGCCCGACAGCCGGACGGAAGCGCCGGTGACGATGATCGCGACCACGAAGAACAGGGCGACGACCACGACACGCCGGTACGAGGCGGGGGTGAACGTGGGCAACGACGCCATGACTTCGCGAGTCTACGAACGGCGGGCAGAATGCTCGGATGGTTCCTCGGCGAGCGGTGGCGTGGTTCGGAGGTTGCGCCGTGGTCGCGGTGCTCGCGTTCGCCGCACTCGCACCAACAGAAGAGGGCGGGTCGGCCGATGTCGGCGGGCCCGCGAACGCCGCCGACGACACGAACACCACGTCGACGGCGAGCGACCCGACCTCGCCGGCACCGGCCTCGACCGCCGCGCCCTCGACCACGACGATCGCCATGCCCGCCGGACCGGCCGACCCCGACGACCCCGACCTCGGCAACGGCGAGACGGTGACGATCGCGTTCGGCGGCGACGTGCACTTCGAAGGGATCGTGCGTCAGGGTCTCGATCGCCAGGGCAACAACCTGCTCGGCGCGATCGCCCCGGTGCTCGCGAGCGCCGATCTCGCCGTGGTCAACCTCGAGACCGCGATCACCGAACGGGGCGTCGCGGCCACGAAAGCCTACACCTTCCGAGCCCCGGCGCGTGCGCTCGACTCGCTCCTCGCGGCCGGAGTCGATGTCGCATCGATGGCCAACAACCACGGCGTCGACTACGGCACCGACGGCCTCGCCGACTCACTCGCCGCCGAGGCCACCCAGGGTCTCCCGCTCATCGGTATCGGGGTCGACGCGACCACCGCCTACGCACCCCAGACGTTCGACGTGCGCGGCCAACGCATCAGCGTGATCGCCGCGACGCAGGTGCTCGACGACGCGCTGATCGGATCCTGGACGGCGACCGACACGCACGCCGGTGTCGCCTCCGCCAAGGAGGTCGAGCGTCTGCTCGCAGCGGTGCGCGCCGCACGGGCCGATGCCGACACCGTCGTCGTGTTCCTCCATTGGGGCACCGAGAAGCAGACCTGCCCTCAGGACCGCCAGACCGGGCTCGCCCGCCAACTCGTCGACGCCGGTGCCGACATCGTGATCGGTGGACATGCGCACCGACTCCAGGGCGCCGGCCGGCTCGGGAGCGCGTTCGTCGGGTACGGCCTCGGCAACTTCGTCTTCTACACCCAGGGCGGCCCGGGCGCGGAGACCGGCGTGGTGACCGTGTCGGTCACCGGGCGTCGGATCGACGGCTACACGTTCGCGCCCGCACGGCTCCGCGGTGGAGTACCGGTTCCACTCACCGGCGACGAGGCGACGGCAGCGACGGCCGCCTGGCAGGCTCTGCGCGCCTGCACCGACCTCACGGAGTGACGATGAACGCGATCCCCGACCCGAGCGACCAGCGGGACAGGAGTGTCCACTACGAGGAGTTCTCGCTCCTCGCCGAGAACGCCGCGGAACTCGGGATCCCGTTCCGCCCGCCCCAGGTGCGCCGCGAGTTCGTCGTGGTCGATCAGGAGCCGGGGCCCGAGTCGGGACCCAATTCAGGCCCCAATTCGGGCCCCAATTCGGGGCCCAATTCGGGGCCCAATTCGGGGCAACGGGTGAGCGCACTCGTGTGGGGGAACGCCGCGCCCGACGAGATCGATCTCGTGCTCGTCCACGGCGGCGCGCAGAACGCGCACACCTGGGACTCGGTCGCGCTCGCGCTCGACCGACCCCTCGTCGCCATCGACCTCCCCGGGCACGGACACTCCGATCATCGCGACGATCACGCGTACTGGCCGCACGAGAACGCGGCCGCGATCGCGACGGCGATCCGCGCCCTCGCCCCGACGCCGCGTGTCATCGTCGGGATGTCGCTCGGTGGCTTGACCTCGATCGCGCTCGCCGCGCACGCCCCCGACCTCGTCGGCCACCTCGTCCTCGTCGACGTGACCCCGGGCGTCGACCGCGAGAAGGCGAGCGCGATCGCCCAGTTCGTCGACGGACCCGAGTACTTCGAGTCGTTCGACGAGATCTTGGAACGAACGATCCTGTTCAACCCGACCCGCACCGAACAGTCGCTGCGGCGCGGGGTGCTCCACAACGCGGTCGCGACCGGCGACGGGCGCTGGCGGTGGCGCTACGACCTCCCGCGCCGCGGGAGCGGCGAGGGCGACGACGGACGCGTCCTGCCGGGCCTCGAGCGCCTGTGGGACGCGATCGAAGCTTCGACCATGCCACTCGCGCTCGCCCGGGGCGCGAACTCGCCGGTCGTTTCCGATGACGACGTCGCCGAACTCTTGCGCCGCCGCCCCGATGCCGAGGTCGTGGTCTTCGACGGGGCCGGCCACAGCATCCAGGGCGATCGGCCCGCCGAACTCGCCGAATTCCTGGCCGCCCGGCTCGCCTGACGGCGCGTCCCACCGCGGGCGACGTCGCGCGGCCGGCGCGAACGACGTGCCAGAATCAGCTCATGAGTGCCACCTTCACCCGCATGGACGAGTCGACCGCCGAGGAGTGGGCCGTCATCGGCGCCGCGACCGCGAAGAACCAGGGCCGAGTGGCGGAGCGGACCCTCGCCATGCTGCGCAGTCTGGGCGATGTCACCGACGGGTTCGCCACCGATCAGCTGACGCATTCCCTCCAGACCGCGACGCTTGCCGAGCGCGCGGGCGCCGACCCCGAGATCGTGTTCGCCGCGCTGCTCCACGACATCGGCAAGGCCGTCAGCGTCCCGAATCACCCCGAAATCGCAGCGGCGATCATCAAGCCCTACGTCCGCGACGAGGTGTACTGGATGATCCGAGTGCATCAGGACTTTCAGGGGCGGCACTACTACCACCACTTCGGCGGCGACCCGAACGCGCGCGAGCAGTACCGCGACCAGCCGTGGTTCGATCTCGCCGCGCGTTTCGCCGACGAATGGGACCAGATCGCGTTCGATGCCGCGTACGACACGTTGCCGCTCGACCACTTCGAACCGCTCGTGCGCGAGACGATGGCGTCGACGCGCTCCCCGATCGGCGCGCCGAGCCGGTACACCGCCTCGACTTGATCACGGTGCACGTCCGCGGCCAGCCTGCACCGCATGGGAATCCTCGATGGCAAGGTGGCGATCGTGGCCGGGGTCGGCCCCGGTCTCGGACAAGCGAACGCGCGGGCGCTCGCACGTGAGGGCGCCACGGTCGTGCTCGCGGCACGGACGGAGGCGAACCTCGAGCAGACCTGCGCCGAGATCGTCGCCGCGGGAGGGACCGCGCTCAGCGTGCCGACGAATCTCGTCGATCGGGCGAGCGTCGACGCGCTGATCGCGCGAAGCGTCGACACGTACGGTCGGCTCGACATCCTCGTCAACAACGCGTTTCGCAGTTCGGGATTCGCTCCGTTCGAGTCGGCGAACCTGGAGACGTGGCGCAAGATCTACGACCTCAACGTGTGGGGCACGCTGAACATCACCCAGGCGGCGATTCCGCATCTCAAGGCAGCGGCGGCCGCCCACGGCGACGCTTCGATCGTGTTCATCCTCTCGATGAGCATGCGCAAGATCCGCGAGAACGAGGGCGACTACTCGGGGAGCAAGGCCGCGCTGCACACCACGATGCAGGGCCTCGCCCTCGAGCTCGGGCCGAGCAAGGTGCGGGTCAATGCCGTCGCGCCGGGTTGGATCGGCGGCCCGAACGTGGAGATGTACCTCGGGTGGATGGCCAAGGAACGCGGCGTCGACGTGAGCGTCGTGCGCGCCGAACGCGAGGCGGAGATCCCCCTGCGGGAGATCCCGCCCCAGGACGACATCGCCAACGCGATCGTCTACTTCGCGTCGCCGTGGAGTCGGGTCGTGACCGGCCAGACGCTCGACGTCAACGGCGGCGAGTACTTCGGCTAACTAACCTCCGCCTCGTCGTTCGTCGTCGAGGGGGAGCAATGCCGCAACAAGTTCGAGGCGTCGTCGCCATGGGCAAGGGCCGACCGGTGAGCGTCGAGGTGGTCGTCGTCCCCGATCCCGGCCCCGGCGAGGCCGTCGTGCGCGTCCAGGCGTGCGGCGTCTGCCACACCGACCTCCACTATCGCGAGGGTGGGATCAACGACGACTTTCCGTTCTTGCTCGGACACGAGGCCGCCGGCACCGTCGCGCAGGTCGGCCCGGGAGTCACCAACGTCGTGCCCGGCGACTTCGTCGTCTTGAACTGGCGGGCCGTCTGCGGCAACTGCCGGTCGTGCAAGCGGGGCCGGCCCTGGCTGTGCTTCGAGACGCTCAACGCGACCCAGAAGATGACGCTGGCCGATGGCACCGTGTTGACCCCCGCACTCGGGATCGGCGCGTTCGCAGAGCAGACGCTCGTGTCGGCCGCGCAGTGCACCAAGGTCGACCCGGCGGCATCGCCGGCCGCGGCCGGGCTTCTCGGCTGCGGGGTCATGGCGGGCTTCGGTGCCGCGACGTACACCGGCGGGATCGGTCGCGGCGACAGCATTGCCGTGTTCGGTTGCGGTGGGGTCGGCGACGCCGCGATCGCGGCAGCGAAGCTCGCGGGTGCGACGACGATCATCGCCGTCGACCTCGACGACCGGAAGTTGGCATGGGCGCAGGAGTTCGGCGCGACCCACACCATCAACGCCGGCGCGGGCGATGTCGTCGAGCGCGTCAAGGCGCTCACCGGCGGCAACGGCGCCGACGTGTGCGTCGAGGCGGTCGGCAACCCGAAGGTGCTCGAGCAGGCCTTCTTCGCTCGCGACCTCGCCGGCACCGTCGTGCAGGTCGGTGTGCCGACCCCCGACATGACCATGCCGGCCATGCCCCTGATCGAGTTCTTCGGTCGCGGCGGCGCGCTGAAGCCGAGTTGGTACGGCGACTGCCTGCCGACCCGCGACTTCCCGATGCTGATCGACCTCTATCTCCAGGGCCGATTCCCGCTCGACAAGTTCGTGAGCGAGACCATCGCGCTCGACGAGGTCGAGGACGCGTTCCACAAGATGGAACGCGGCGAGGTGCTCCGTTCCGTCGTGGTGCTCTGATCGCAGTGCCGCTCGACATCGCACTCGTCACGACACGCGGGATCTTCTCGATCGACGACGAGGATTTCGAGGTCGAGAACAACGTCTGGCTCGTCGGCGACGACCACGAGGTCGTGGTCATCGACGCCGCGCACGATGCGGAGCCGATCGCCGCAGCGGTCGGCGATCGGAAGCTCACTGCCATCGTCTGCACGCACGGCCACAACGACCACATCAACGCCGCGGTCGACCTCCAGTCGCGCGGCGGACGGCCACCGATCCTGCTGCACCCCGCCGACGAGATGCTCTGGGATCTCGTCTACCCCGACCGGCGCCCCGACGCGCCGCTCGTGCACGGCGGCGAGCTGTCGGTCGCGGGTGCGACGCTGCGCACGCTGCACACCCCCGGACACAGCCCCGGAGGGATCTGTCTCTACCTGCCTGCGTCGTCCGATCGCGACCCGACGGTACTGTCGGGAAGCCACGTGTTCGGTGGCGACACGCTGTTCCGGGGCGGGCCCGGCGCCACGGGGCGCAGCTTCTCCGACTTCCCCACGATCATCGAGTCGATCCGGCGCGAGCTGCTGTCGCTGCCGCCGGCGACCGTCGTGCACCCGGGCCACGGCCCCGGGACCTCGATCGCCGAGGAGTCGCCCCATCTCGCGGAGTGGGTGGCCCGAGGCCACTGAGTGCGGCGCGGAGCGCGATGATCACGCCATGACGGACCCGTTCCCGGTCGAGCGAAACATCGTCTGTGTCGACTGCGGCGGAACGTGCCACCTGTTGACCTACCTCGACGACGAGACGCCACCCGCACCCGGAGACGTGCTCGCGTACCGATGCGAGGACTGCCTCGACCGTTGGGATGTCGTCGTGCCCGACGAGGCGGGTGGCGACACCGATCTCGATCCGCTCTCGCGGTGAAGACCCGCGACTGGGCCGACGTCGACTTCTACGCCGCGCTCGGCGTGGCGTCGGATGCGCGGCCCGAGGAGATCAGCGCCGCGTACCGAACCCTCGCCAAACAGCTCCACCCCGACCGCTTCGGTGCGCAGAGCGCGGCCGGGGCGCGGTTCGTGGAGGTGACCACCGCGTACGAGGTGCTCTCGGATTCGTCTCGGCGACACGACTACGACGCGATTCGCGCGCGCCGGGTCGCCGGCGAAGCGCCGAGCGTCGTCGCAGCACCGCGACCGATGGGAACGGTGCCGCGTCCCCCTGCCGCTCCGACCACTCGCTGGACTCCTCGACGGGCCCGCGCGGCGATCGCCGGCGGGGTGCTCTGTGCCATCGGCGGAATCGCGTTTGGAGTCTTCATCCTGTCGTTGCAGGCATCGGAACGTCGGGATCGCGCGGCGCGCACCGAGGTGTATGCGACGATCGCTCACGGCGAACCCGACGCGCGGCTCGCGTATCAGCCCGCGACCGCCCAACGGCCGTACGTGGCCGACGTGCCGGCGTCGTTCGCAGGGGCGATCGGCGACGCACGCGAGATCCAGGTCGCGTTCCGACCCGACGCTGCCGATCGGATGACGCTCGTCGACCTGGCACCCGAGACCTGGACGGGGCGTGCGACCGCGACGGTGGTGCACGCGGTCGGTCCGGTCCAGATCACGTTCTTGGTCCCCGGTGCCGCGGCGCCGACCGTCGTCGACGAACCCGATCGCACGAACGGCGGACGGCTCTTCGACGGCGCGCAGGTGCGCGTGCTGTTCGATCCCGACGACCCGACCGACGTCCGCCTCGCCGAGAGCACGGCGGGCCGCGACCTCACGTTCTGGTTCGTCGCCGTCAAGCTGATGGTCGCCGGGCCGATCCTCGCGGGCTTTGGAGCGACCCGACTCCGTCGCACACCGCGCGGCACGCGAGACTGACGGTCATGCGCTGGATCGAGTTCTTCGCCCAGACGACGACCACGACGTTCACGTCGGGCGAAGGGGCGCGCAACAACCTGGCGTTGCCGATCGTGTTCGTGGCGATGGCGCTGCTCGGTGGTCTCGCGGTCGCCGCCCCGAAGTTCGCCCGCCGCATCAACGCCCGCCGCGCACCCGCGACTCCTGACCCAACCTCGCTTCGTTGAGCGGTCCGGCGTGCCTGACACGCTCGACCGCTCAACGAAGGTGGGACTCGGGACGCGGTGGGGCGCGGTGGTGGGGGGCGTGGCGCGGCCAGGGGCGCGCGCACTCGAGGATGCGGGCGAGGCGCAGGCAGACGTCGTCACGGTGACGGTCGGCCATGATCTGCACCCCGACCGGGAGCCCCGCGGCCGTGAGCCCCGCCGGGACCGAGATCGCCGGCGAACCCCACACGTTGGCGAGCATCGCGAACGGCACGCCCATGCCACCGTGCACCGTGCGGCCGCAGATCTCGGTCGGCATCGGCCCCTCGGCGGCGAAGGCCGGGATCGCGGCCGTCGGCGTGACGAGCACGTCGATCTCGTCGAACAGATCGGCCAGCGCCGCCTCGATGGCGAGCCGTGCTCGCAACACCCGGCCGTACTTGGGCAAGGTGACCGCGGCCGCCGCATCCCACCCGGGACGCACCAACGGATCGAGTTCGTCGGCGCGCTCGGGATACAAGCCATCGGGCAGGTTCACCCACATGTCGGCGCCCTCGAGTCGCGACCAGACCGGGATCGGATCATCGAACCGCACGCGCCGGTCGGCGATGCGCGCCTCCGAAGCGTCGGCGAGCGCCTCGAACGCGGCACCGGCAATCGCCGCGACGTCGGGGTCGACGATCGCGAAACCGAGATCGACCGACCAGGCGATGCGCAACGGACGCGCGTCGAGTTCGTCGGCGGCCACCTCGTACGACACGCCCGCCGCGGGGAGCGACGTGCGGTCGTGGCGGTGCGGACCGCTCATCACGTCGAGCAGCCGAGCGGCGTCGAGCACCGTCGTCGCGACGCAACCGGGTGCCGCGGTCTGTGAGTAGCGGGTCGAGGCACGGTCGGGGACCCGACCGAAGCTCGCCTTGTGCCCGACGAGCCCGGTGAACCCAGCGGGGGTTCTGGTCGAGCCGCCCCCGTCGCTCGACGTCGCGAACGGCACGAGCCCCGCGCTCACCGCTGCGGTCGACCCGCCGCTGCTCCCGCCCGGTGTCAGCGCGAGGTTCCACGGGTTCCGGGTGACACCGTGCAAGGGACTCGCCGTGTACGCCCACGTGCCGAACTCGGGCGCGGCGGTCTTGCCCACTGGGATGGCGCCCGCGGCGCGGAGCCGTTCGACATGGAGCGCGTCGCACTCGGCCGGTGGAGCATCGGCGAACCAGCGCGATCCTCGAGTGGTCGGCATCCCCGCGCAGTCGTCGAGATCCTTGACCCCGAACGGCACACCTGCGAGCAGGCCCGGATCGCGACCGGCCGCGACGCTCTCGTCGATCGCTGCGGCCCGGGCGCGCGCACCATCGGCGTCGAGGTACACGAAGGCATTCAGCGCCGGATTGCCCGCGGTGATCGCCGCGAGGCATTCCTCGACGACCGCCGCCGCGCGAACCCGTCCGCTCCGCACCGCGGCCGCGACCTCGATGACGTCGTCCATCTGTCCTCCTCCACTGCCCCACGCTGCGAGCGAGCAACCGCGGAGCAGTCACTCGGGAAGCGCGCACCAGATGGTGAGACCGTACTTGCATCCGGCGGAGACCGGCGCGCTGCGGTGGGGGTGGGTCACGAGCGATGGCCACCAGATCGACTCGCCGATCGCGAGGCCCGCGTTGTCGTAGCCCTGTCGAGGGAACGCGAGCGCGCCACCGACGTAGCCGTCGTTGAGACGGATCGAACCAGAGATCTGCGCCACGTCGTGGTGCAACGCGAGCGCCGGCGTCGACTCGATCGCGTCGTAGCGGATCACGAACGCGTCGTGGAGTCCGCACCACGCGAACTCGGGCCACGCCGTACGGAGACGGGGAACGACGAGTGTTTCGACGTCGTCGACGATCGCCGCGAAGAGGCGCGGCGCGTTTCCGAGCGACATCTCGACGCCGGGCACGGGATCGGTCGGGTCGCTCGCCCAGGCCGCCCACGCTTCGACCGTGTCGATGAGCAGCGCGCAGAACTCGGCCGACCACAGTCGCAGCGCCAGGATCTCGGCGGCGACCGCACGCACCGGCCCCGGCGCCGCGCGGTCGACGGCGAGGAGGCGGTCGAGCGCGGCACGGTTCGCCGCGAACTGCGCCAGGCGGTCGGCGACCTCGCCCGCGTCGCCCACGACGATCGGCGCCACGCGACCGTCGGGGTCGAACACGGTCTCGCCGACGATCGCGACGCCGCGTGCCGGGGCGAATACCTCGCCGTCGTGGTCGAGATCGAGATCGGCGCCCGCCTCCCACGCCCGGATCACCGCCCCCGGCCCCTCGGGAGCGGCACCGGCGTCGGTCCCGACGAGCCGTGCCAACGCCCCGGCTCGACCGAGGATCGCCGATCCGTCGACCGCCGCGATCGTGGGACCCGCGGCCGCCTCCGCGACGAGATCCGCTGCCGCGACCCAGCACCGGGCGGGTTCGGCCACGACGACCAGGGCTTCGGCGGCGAGGGTCGCGAGCCGTGTCCGCTCGCCCCAGGGCACGACGGTGACCACGGGGCGCAGGCTAGGTCGGTTGACACTCCTAGAACGTGTTCTAGTATCGGCGCATGACCTTCCGAGCCTTCGACGCCGACAATCACTACTACGAGGCGCTCGACGCGTTCACCCGCCACGTCGATCCGGCGCAACACGCCCGCTGCGTGCAGTGGTGCGAGATCGACGGCCGCCGCTACCACGTCGTCGGCGGCAAGGTGAGCCGCGCGGTGACGAACGCGACGTTCGACCCGATCGCCAAGGCCGGCGCGATGCACGACTACTTCCGCGGCAACAAGGACGGCAAGCAGCCGTGGGAGTTCCTCACCGAGCGCGAGCCGATCCCCGCCGCCTACCGCGACCGCGACGCGCGCATCCGCCAACTCGACGAGCACGGCCTCGAAGCGGTGTGGCTCTTCCCCACGCTCGGCGTGCTCTACGAGGAGATCCTGAAGCACGATCCGGTCGCGGTCACGACGCTTTTCCGTGGTTTCAACCGCTGGCTCGACGAGGACTGGGGCTGCCACTACCAGGATCGGATCTTCGCGGCGCCGTACCTGTCGCTGGCCGACGTCGACTGGGCGGTCGCCGAACTCGAATGGGCGCTCGGCCAAGGTGCGCGCGTGATCGTGATGCGACCTGCGGCCGTGTTCACGGCGCTCGGTCCGAGGTCGCCGTTCGATCCGCAGTTCGACCCGTTCTGGGCGCGAGTCGACGAAGCGGGCATCACCGTGGTGGTCCACGCCGGCGACAGCGGGTACTCGCTCAACGGGTACGCTCCCGAGGGGTTCAGCGCGCAGTTCTCGGGCGGCGGCTGGAAGCCGAGCGTGCGATCGTTCGGGATCGAACGGGCCGCCTACGACTTCTTGATCACCGCCGTCTTCGAGCGGCTGTTCACCCGCTTCCCCAACGTGCGGATGGCGTCGGTCGAGAACGGCAGTGAGTTCCTGCCCGACCTGTTCCGCAAGTTGCGCAGCACCGCGAAGAAGATGCCCGGCTACTTCACCGACGATCCGGTCGCGACGTTCAAGCAGAACGTGTGGATCAATCCGTTCTGGGAAGACGACGTGCACGAGACGGTCGAGCTGATGGGCGCCGACCGGGTGATCTTCGGGTCCGACTGGCCCCACATCGAGGGCATGCCACGACCGCTCGACTACGTGAGCGAACTCGAGGGCTTCACGGCCGAGGAGCAGACCCGCATCCTGCGCGACAACGCCCGCGAACTGAACACCCCCCGCACCTAGCATCCCTGGGATGTCGGGGAATCGCGACGCGTTGCGCATCGGGCCGATCGAGCTCGGCACCCCCGTCGTGCTCGCGCCGATGGCCGGTGTCACGAACCGCGCCTTTCGTCGTCTGTGCCGCCGGTACGGCGCCGCGCTGCTCGTCTCGGAGATGGTCAACGCCCGCGCGCTCGTCGAAGGCAACGATCGCAGCTCCGAGCTCACCGCCTTCGACGACGACGAGACGACGCGCAGCCTCCAGCTCTACGGCACCGATCCCGCCACGATTGCAGCCGCCGTCGCGCTCCTCACCGACCGCGGCGTGCACCACATCGACCTCAACCTCGGTTGTCCGGTGCGCAAGGTCACCCGTCACGGCGGTGGCGCCGCCCTCCCCGCGCGCCCGCGGCTCGTCGGCGCGCTCGTCGCTGCCGCGGTCGGCGCGAGCGGCGGTGCCCCGATCACGGTGAAGATGCGCCTCGGGCTCGACGACGACCGGCTGACGTTCATCCCCGCCGCGCGGGCCGCCGCCGACGCGGGTGCTGTCGCGGTCGCGCTCCACGCGCGGACCGCCGCGCAGCTCTATTCCGGCGAGGCTCGATGGAGTGCCATCGCCGAACTCGTCGCTGCCCTCCCCGGCGTCGCGGTGCTCGGCAACGGCGACATCTGGACGGGCGCCGATGCCGTGCGGATGCTCGATCAGACCGGCTGTGCCGGTGTCGTGGTCGGCCGCGGCTGTCTCGGCAACCCGTGGCTGTTCCGCGATCTGACCGCCGCCTTCGCGGGGGCGCCCATCGCCGAACCACCCCGGCTCGGCGAGGTGTGCGCGACGATCGTCGAGCATGCATCGCTGCTCGTCGACCACGTCGGCGAGACGCGCGCGATGCTCGACATCCGCAAGCACGTCGGCTGGTACCTCGGTGGCTACGTGGTCGGCGGCTGGCGCCGCCGCGCGATCGTGCAGTCGACCTCGCTGACCGAACTCCGCGACCGTCTCGACGATCTCGACCCCGGCCAGGAGCTCCCGATCGAGAACCGCGGGATCCCGCGCGGCACCCGTCGCGGGCCGCAAGACGTGACGCTGCCGGCAGGTTGGCTCGACGCGACGGCCGACGCACCTCCGGCGCGCGGCGATGCCGAACTCGCGCTCTCGGGCGGGTGAGCACCGTGACCACGAGCAATACCACCGCCCCGCCGTCACAGGGCGCGGTGTCGATCGTCCTCGCCTCCGGGTCGCCGCGCCGTGCCGAACTCCTCGCCTCGCTCGGGGTCACCTTCGACATCCGGCCCGCCGATGTCGACGAGACACCACGACCCGACGAGACACCACGCGACTACGTCCGGCGCCTCGCCCACACCAAGGCCGAGGCGGTCGGCGACGTCGGGTCGCTCGTGATCGCGGCCGACACGACCGTGGTGCTCGGCGGCGCGATCATCGGCAAGCCGGTCGACCGCGACGACGCTCGTCGCATCCTTCGTTCGCTCGCGGGCCGTACCCACACGGTGCACACCGGGGTCGCGGTCCGGCTCGGCGACCGCGTCGCCGACGACGTCGTCGACACCGATGTCACGTTCACGCCGATCGCCGATGCCGCGCTCGATTGGTACCTCGCCACCGAAGAGCCCTACGACAAGGCCGGTGCTTACGGCATGCAGGGCACCGGCAACGTGTTCGTCGCGTCGATCCATGGCAGTCCGAGCAACGTGATCGGCCTGCCCCTTGCCACGGTGGTCGCGATCGCTCGCGGTCTGGGCGTCGACCTCCTCGCGCGGTGACGGCAACGCTCCGCTCGACCGTGCCCTGAGCCCGGCGACCCGGGTACCCTGCTCCCTTCGTGCGGTTCCTGCGTGGTGATCACCCCGGTTACGACCTGACCTACGACGACGTGTTCCTCGTCCCCGGTCACAGCGACGTCGCGTCGCGCCTCGAGGTCGACCTGTCGACCGGGGACGGAGCGGGCACGACACTGCCGGTCGTCGTCGCGAACATGACCGCCGTCGCCGGTCGACGCATGGCCGAGACGATCGCCCGTCGTGGCGGGCTCGCGGTGATCCCGCAGGACATCCCCCTCGATGTCGTCGCCGACGTGATCGTGCGTGTCAAAGGCAGTCATCCGCTCTACGACACCCCGATCACATTGGTCCCGCACGAGACCGTCGGCGAGGCGCTCAACCTCCTACCGAAGCGCGCGCACGGCGCGGTGATCGTCGTCGACCACGAGCATCGTCCGCGCGGAGTCGTCACCGACGCCGACTGCACCGGCGTCGACCGTTTCACCCAACTCGGCAAGGTCATGTCGACCGACCTGCTCGCGCTCGCTGCGGGCATCGATGCGCAAGCGGCCTTCACCACGCTGCACGATGCCCGTCGCAAGTTGGCACCCGTCGTCGACGCCGACGGACGCCTCGTCGGGATCCTCACCCGCACCGGTGCGCTGCGCTCGACCCTCTACGCTCCGGCGCTCGACAACGACGGACGCTTGCGCGTGGCCGCGGCCATCGGCATCAACGGCGACCCGGCGGCCAAGGCGGCAACGCTGCTCAACGCCGGGGTCGACCTCCTCGTGATCGACACCGCCCACGGGCATCAACACAAGATGCTCCGCGCGGTCGAAGCGGTTCGTGCCCTCGGCCCGACCGTGCCGGTCTGCGCCGGCAACGTCGTGTCGGCCGCCGGGACGCGCGATCTCGTCGCCGCGGGCGCTTCGATCGTGAAGGTCGGCGTCGGACCGGGCGCGATGTGCACCACCCGGATGGCCACCGGCGTCGGCCGACCGCAGTTCTCGGCCGTGTTCGAATGCGCCGCGGTCGGCCGCGAACTCGGCGCGCACGTCTGGGCCGACGGCGGCGTTCGTCACCCGCGCGATGTCGCGCTCGCCATCGCCGCGGGTGCGTCGAACGTGATGATCGGCTCGTGGTTCGCGGGCACGCACGAATCACCCGGCGATGCCCATCGCGA
>SXJQ01000139.1 GCA_005779345.1 Actinomycetota bacterium | reverse complement strand
TGCCCGTCGTCCCCGACGTGTAGAGGATGAACAGCAGGTCCTCGCTGTCCATCGACTCCGGCGCGCACGTCTCGGGCTGGCGGGCGACGACGTCGTGCCACCAGTGGTCGCGGCCGTCCTGCCTCGCCACCGGCGAGTCGGTGCGCTGCAACACGATCGTGTGGCGCACGCTCGGGCACTCGGCGAGGGCCTCGTCGGCGATGTCCTTGAGCCCGACGACCGCGCCGCGGCGCCACGCGCCGTCGCAGGTGACGAGCGCGACGGCCTCGGCATCGTTGATCCGGTCGCGTAACGACTGGCTCGTGAACCCGCCGAACACGACCGAATGGGCCGCGCCGATCCGGGCGCACGCGAGCATCGCGACGGGGAGTTCGGGGACCATCCCCATGTAGATCGCGACCCGGTCGCCCTTGCACACCCCGAGCTCGCGCAACGCGTTCGCGCAGCGGCTCACCTCGGCGAGCAGCTCGGCGTAGGTGATCGCCCGCGCGTCGCCGGGCTCGCCCTCCCAATGGAACGCGACGCGATCGCCGAGGCCGTCGTCGACGTGCCGGTCGAGGCAGTTGACCGACACGTTGAGCCGTCCGCCGACGAACCACTTCGCGAACGGGGGCTCCCACTCGAGGATCGTGTGCCACTCCTCGTCCCAGTCGAGCGCGAGCGCCTGTTCGGCCCAGTAGCCCTGCCAGTCGGCATCCGCGTGGTCGTAGAGGTGCGGCCCGACGCACAGCGACTGCTTCTTGAACGCGGCCGAGGGAGGGAACGTGCGACCCTCGGCGAGCAGACCTTCGAGCGCTTCGGACATCCGACACCCCTCCACCAACGGCGTCGCGTTCTCGCGCGACACACACCGAACCGCCGGAATCTACCGAACCCGGCCCCGTTCAGGCGCGGGCGAACTCGAGGACCGAGAAACCACCGAGGGCGTCGGGGTCGGTGAGCATCGCGGCCTGCGTCGCGCGGCTCGCGCCTTCGAGCGCGACGAGGTCGCCGCGGTCGGCCCCCTCGGACCAGATCCGCGCACCCTCGGCAACGAGGTCGTCGAGCCCGTGCGCGCGGAGCCAATCGGCCTGAGCTGCGACGACGCCCGCGGCGAATCCCGCCGCCCGCGCGGCGCGTTCGACCTGTTCGAGGACCAGGTCGGCGGTGATGTCGTGTTCGCCCGGTGCGGCGAAGGGATCGTGTCCGCGGCGGTGGTCGCGGTAGGTCCGCAGCCACCCCGGAGTTCGGGCCAAGAGTTCATCGGCCGTGACCGTGTAGTCGAAGAGCAGCGCACTCCCGCGCCGCAGGCTGCGCGCCGCGGCGAGGAACCACTCGTCGATCCCGCGCGGAATCGGAACCGAGGCACCGGGAACCGGAACGCCGAACACCGCGTCGAGACGCGCCACATCGCCCGTGGTCGCCGGCGCGAGCACCGTCGTGGGGCCGGCGGCGACGCGGACCTCCGACCACTGCTCGCCGTCGTGCTCGGCGAGACCGAACGGCAGGTTGTCGAGCAGCTCGTTGGCGAGCACGACGCCGTCGAACGCGACCGCCGGGAGCTCGGCGAGGCTCGACACGATCGGGCCGGTTCCGGCGACGGGCTCGGGTGCATCGTCGCGGTCGACCGCGGCGAACGACCCGAGCGCTTCGTCGGCCGGTTCGATCGCGAGCAGCTCGCGCTGCGCCGAGCGGAGCACCTCCGACCGCTCCACGAGCACGTAGCGCAGCGACTTCGTGCATGCCGGCTCCGCTCGCAGCACCTCGCGCGCGAGCCGGCCCCGCCCCGCGCCGCACTCCATCACCACGAACGGATCCGGCGTGCCGAGACTCGCCCAGATGCGATCGATGGCGCGCGCGACGACCGCTCCGAACAGCGGCCCTACCTCGGGGCTCGTCACGAAGTCGCGGTCGGCGCGGCCGGCGCCCCGCCCCTGGGTGAAGAACCCGTCGGGCTCGCCGTAGAGCGCGAGCTCCATGTAGCGGTCGAACGAGATCGACCCGTGTCGCGCCGCGGCCGCCTCGATCTGCGCGGCGACGCTCACGACCGCGCCCGCGACCTCAGCCGATGCCGACGGTGACCAGGTCGGCGATCTTGCCGAACAGTTGCGGGTAGACCCCGACCGCGAGGACGCCCACCGTGCACAGTGCGATCGACGCGGTGAGCGCCGCGGGGATCGGCGCGGCCTGGGCACCTTCGGGCGCGGGCTTGAACCACATCGATCGCACGACGTTGAGGTAGTAGTACGCCGCGATCACCGAGTTGATACCCGCGATCACCGCGAGCGACACGCCCCACGGCCCGCTCGCTTCGATCGCCGAGCGGAACATCGTGAACTTGGCGAACCAGCCGGCGAGCGGCGGAATGCCCGCGAGCGACGCCAGGAACATCGTCATCACGACCGCGAGCGCAGGCGAGGTCTGGAACAACCCGTCGTAGCTCCCGATCTCGCCCGAACGGGTGCGGCGCGCGACGGCGATCACCACGGCGAACGCGCCGAGGTTCATCACGCCGTAGACGAGCAGGTAGACGACCACCGACTGGAAGGCCGATCGGGCGACGTCAAGGTTGCCGTCGTCGAGCGCGATCCCGTACGCCGCGAACGGCACGAGCATGAACCCGCCCTGCGCGATCGACGAGTACGCCAACATCCGCACGATGTTGGTCTGCTTGAGCGCGCCGAGGTTGCCCCAGGTCATCGACGTCACGGCGAAGATCGCCATGACCGCCCACCAGTTCGTCCAGTTGGAGGCCTGCGAGGCGCCGACACCGAAGAACACGATGCTGAGCAGCGCGACGAACCCGCCCGCCTTGGAGGCGACCGACAAGAACGCGGTCACCGGCGTGGGGGCACCTTCGTAGGTGTCGGGCGCCCACCAGTGGAACGGCCACGCGCTCACCTTGAACGCGAAGCCGATGAGCGCGAGGAACACGCCGACCGCGACGAGTCCGCGGAGTTCCGACGTCACCACCGACGGATCGGCGAGCCGATCGCCGATCTCGGTCAGCATCGTGGTGCCCGTGGCCCCGTAGACGAACGACATGCCGTAGAGCATGAGCGCCGAACTGAGCGCACCGATGATGTAGTACTTGATCCCCGCCTCGTTGGAGATCCGATCGTGCTTGCGGAACCCGGCGAGCACGTAGGTCGGGATCGAGATCGTCTCGAGCGCGACGAAGATCGTGATGAGATCGCGCGCCGAGGCCATCGCGGTCATCCCGAGCACGCTGGTGAGCAGCAAGAAGTAGAACTCGCTCTGGTAGTAGTCGCCCTCGCCGATGTAGTCGACCGACAACAAGATGGTGAGGTACGTCGCTACGAGGAAGAACCCCTTGAGCGCCAACGCGTAGTTGTCGACGACGTACGCACCGTCGAACAACGTTCGGTCGACCCCGTCCGCGGCGAGGGTGAGCACCGGGACCAGCGCGGCGAGCACGCCGATCGAGGCGATGCGCGAGGTCTGCCACGACGACCGGCCGGGGTGGATCAGATCCGCGATCAGCAGCGCGAGGATCGTGCTCACGAGCACGATCTCGGGCGCGAACGCGTGCCAGTCGAACGTGGGGTTCACCTCAGCCCCCGAAGCCGCTCGTGAGGGTGGTCACGGCCGAGTCGGTGAGCTTGAACAACAGGTTCGGGTAGACGCCGAGCGCCACGATCAGCAGGAGCATCGGCAGCCAGGCGAGCCACTCCGCCGTCGACACGTCGTGGATGTGCGCGTCCTCGAACTCCTTCTTGGGTTCGCCGAACGCGACCTTCTGGAGCATCCACAGCAGGTAGCCGGCGGCGAGCACGGTGCCGACCGCGGCGATCACCATGTAGGTGCGGAACGTCTCGACCGGGAGGCCGCTCGCCGGGTCGAACGCCGACATGATCGCCGGGAACTCGCCCCAGAAACCGGCCAGACCAGGAAGACCGAGTGACGCCATCGCGCAGAACCCGAGGATCCAACCCATCTTCGGCGCCTGGATGAGCAGACCACCGAGCCGGCTCAGTTCGCGCGTGTGGAACGTGTGCTGCACGGAACCGGCGATGAAGAACAGCATGCCGGTGATGAGACCGTGGGCGACCATGCCGAAGATCGCCGCGTTGATGCCGAAGTCGGTCATCGTCGCGATGCCGAGCATGACGAAGCCCATGTGCGCGACCGACGAGAACGCGATCAGCCGCTTCATGTCGGTCTGGGCGAGGCAGCCGAGCGCGCCGTAGACGATGCCGATCACGGCGAGCAGGCCGATCCACGGGGCGAAGTCCTTGGCGGCGTCGGGGAGGATCGGCAGGCCGATCTTGATGAAGCCGTACGTGCCGAGCTTCAGCAGGATCGCTGCCAGCAGCACCGAACCGACCGTCGGCGCCTCGGTGTGCGCGTCGGGGAGCCAGGTGTGGAACGGGAACATCGGGACCTTGATCGCGAACCCGAGGGCCAACGCGCCGAAGATCAGGAGTTGCACACCGTTCGTGATGCCCGACTTGTCGGCCGCGGTGAGCAGCCCGATGTCGAAGCTGTGCTGCATCCCCGCGAGGTTCGCGTCGACGTCGATCTTGAAGTAGAGCGCCAAGAAGCCCAACAACATGAACGCCGAACCGAACAACGTGAAGAGGAAGAACTTGATCGAGGCGTACTCGCGGTTGGGCCCGCCCCACACGCCGATCATGAAGTACATCGGGAGCAGGACGATCTCGAAGAAGATGAAGAACAGGATCAGGTCCTGAGCGATGAACGTGCCGTTCATCCCGACCTCGAGGAGCAGGATCAGCGCGAGGAACGCCTTGGGGTTGTGCGGCTCGGGGAAGTGGTTCCACGAGTAGATCACGCACAGCACCGTCACGAACGCCGACAACACCATCATCGGCAGGCCGAGACCGTCGACGGCGACGTGGTAGTTGGAGTTGATGACGTCGATCCAGGTCTTGTTCACCTCGAACGGCGTGTGCCCGTTCTCCGCGACGAAACTCGTGAGCTTCTCGGTCTCGTAGTACTTGTTGCTCACCCACTCGACGAGTACGTACAACGCCATCGCGAGCGACGCGAGGGTCGAGACCAACGTGACGAGTTTGATCGCGTGCTCGTCCTCTTTGGGGAGGAGGAGCACCACGCCGAGTCCGACCAGTGGCAGGAACACCACGAGGGTCAACACCCAGGCATCGAAGCCGGTAGCCATCGGAACCGTCATCCCTCCGTCACAGAGCAGCGATCATCAGTGCCAGCGCGAAGAAGGCCGCGCCGAACAGTGCCATCAATGCGTAGAACTGCACGCGACCCGTCTGGGCCTTGTTGGTGAGGCCACCCGCGGTGCCGGTCGCTCCGGCGAGTCCGTTGGGCACGGCGTCGACGCCCTTCTGGTCGATCCAGTCGTAGGTGAACTGACCGACCCGGCGTGCCGCACCGCCCGTGAGCCGCAACACCGCGTCGATCACGTTCTGGTTGATCCAGTACGCACCGCGCGCGATCGGGCCCTTGACCGCAGCGACGATCACGTCGGTGTAGAGCCAATCGAGGTAGTACTTGTTCTCGAGGAACTGCTTGCCCGCGCGCAACGCGCCGTTCGTCTTGGTCGCGTCCTGGAGGAACGCCTTCTTCCAGAAGAACAGATAGGCGAGCGTGAAGCCGGTGGCGGCGAAGGTCGTCGCGAGCAGCGGATCGGCCCAACTGAACGCGGGGTGTTCGAGCGCCGGGTAGATCGCTCCCCCTCCGGGCTCGACCCAGGCGATGAACTTCTCGAAGATCGCGAGATCGGTGAGATCGAACAGCATCGGCGCGAGCAGGTAGCCGGCGACGATCGAGAAGAACGACAGCACGTAGAGCGGCAGCAGGATCGGCAACGGCGACTCGTGCGGCCCGACGTGATGCCCCGCGTGCTCACCGTGACCCGCGTGCTCATCGTGGCCCGCGTGCTCATCGTGGTGCGCCGCGTGGCCGCCGCGGTACTCGCCGTGGAACACGAGGTAGATGCAGCGCGTCATGTACGCCGCGGTCATCGCACCACCGACGAGCCCGACCCACTTGAAGAGGCCGTAGCCGTACACACCGGTCGTCGCGAGGATCTCGTCCTTGGAGAAGAAGCCCGCGAGCAGCGGCACCCCGGCGAGCGCGGCAGTACCGATCACGAACGTCGCGTAGGTGCGCGGCATGTACTTCTTGAGGCCGCCCATGTCGTCGACCATGTCGAAGCTGTGATGCGAGCCCGAGTGGGCGACCGATCCGGCGCCGAGGAAGAGGTTCGCCTTGAAGAACGCGTGG
>SXJQ01000138.1 GCA_005779345.1 Actinomycetota bacterium | reverse complement strand
CCCCGGGCCGGCGGTCCCCGGGCCGGCGCCACCCCGGCCGTGTCCGCGCGGCGCTGACGGTGACGCGGTCGTCGGCGCGGCGGGCACGACCCGACCTGGTGCAGCGCGCGCTCCTCGGCGCCTTCGCGTCGGCGAACCTCGGCTACGCGATCTGGATCGTCTCGACCCGCGCGCACTCGACGATGCTCGACACGTTGAACCCCGACCGCGTCGCCCGCATCGGCGTCGGGCCCGACTCGCGCAAGTACCTCGCCGCCGCGACGCGGCCGGTGTGGTCGCTCGACTTCCTCGCGCCGCACGACGGCGGGCCGTTCCCGTACGCGGCGCTGCTGAAGCTGGTCGACGGCAACATTCGTGCCGCGGTGATCGCCCAGACGCTGATCGGCGTCGCATGTTGGATCACGCTCGCGTTCGCCGTCGCCGGGCGGGTCACCGATCGCGCGTTGGCCCGGGTCGCGTTCGGCGCGGTCTTGCTGTTCGCGCTGCATCCCTCCATCGTCGTGTTCCAGTCCTTCATCGGGACCGAGTCGCTGTCGCTCTCGTTGCTCGCGCTCGTGTTCGCGCTCGCGATCCAGGCCGCCGTCGAAACGGCGACAGCACGGTCGACGGCACGGTCGACAGCCCGGTCGACGGCCGCGCTCGTCGTCGCGCTCGTCGCGTTCGGCCTCACCCGCGACGCCAACGCCATGATGCTCGCGGTGCTGGCGATCCCCCTCGCCGCCTTCGCCCTCGTGCGACATCGCCGGCGTCTCGCCGCCGTGGCCGCCGTCGCGCTCGCGACGTTCGTCGTGTCGTTCGTCCTGTCGGCGCACGCCGAACGGTCGACGAACCCGATCATCGAGAACATCGCCTTTCGCGCGCTCGGCGACGAGCGGTTCACCGCCGACCTCGTCGCGGCCGGGATGCCGATCGACGAATCCGTGCGTCGCCTCGAGGACCGCGAGACGTACTTCTTGCTCGGTGGGGCACCCGGGATCCGAACGAATCCGGAGTACGCCGACTTCGTGGCGTGGGTCGAGTCCGACGGCGCCCGCGCCTACGTGACGATGCTGCTCGGCGACCCGGCCTACGTCGTCACCGAACCATGGAGCCAGACACGCAACCTCGTCTCGCCCCAAGTCGGGTTGGGGGCGTTCGCCGGCGGCGCGCCGCCCGACGTGCTCGGGTTCGCCGCAGGGTTCGTCTACCCCCACTCGCTCGTGGCACTCGCGCTCTGGATCGCGGCCGCGGTCGCTGGCGCCGCGTTCGCGATCCGCCGGGCCCCGCGCCTGCGGCACGCACCGCCGTGGTGGATCCTCGGCGTCGTCGGCATGCTCGGGATCGTGCACCTCTACCTCGTCTGGCACGGCGACGCGCTCGAGGTCGACCGGCACTCGGTCACCCTCGCCGCCCAGATCCGCCTCACCGTGCTCGCCGCGTCGCTCTGGGCAGTCGATGCCGGTCTCGACGCGCGCCGCACCGCGCGTGCCACGATCGCGACCGATGCCCCCTGAGCCCTGGCCGCGTGCGATGCCCCCCGAGCCCGCGCTCGACGACCGCCAGGCACTCGCGTGCCTGCTCCGCATCCTCGCTCCGACCTGGCAGGAGAACTTCGCCGGCCACATCACGGTCGCGACCGACGACGGGTCGATGCTCGTCAACCCGTGGGGGTTGTGGTGGGAGGAGGTCACCGCCGCCGACATCGTGCGCGTCGCTGCCGACGGACGAGTCGTCGAGGGCCGCTGGGACGTCACCCCCGCCGTTCACCTCCACACCGAATTGCACCGAGCACGGACCGACGCGCGCGTCATCGTGCACAACCATCCGCCGGCCGCAACCGCGCTCGCCTGCCTGGGAATCGAGCCGGTGATCGCGCACCAGAACAGCGCGATCTTCGCGGCCGACATCGTCGTCGTCGACGAGTACGACGGCACCGTCGAGTCGGCCGCAGCCGGTTCGCGACTCGCGGCTGCCATCGGGAGCGCGACCTGCGTCGTGCTCGCGAACCACGGGGCGATCGTCACTGCCGGTACGTTCGCCGAGGCCGCGTACAAGGCGGTGACGTTCGAGCGGATGTGTGCGTTGACGCTGGCCGCGAGCCAGACCGGAACGCGTCTGCGACCGCTGCCCCCGGCCGTGCTCGCGCCGCTCAAGGACGAGTTGTACCGCAACGCGCCCGCCGCGTTCTGGGGTGGCGCGGTACGCGGCCTCCTCGCCCGCGAGCCGAGCACGATCAACCTGAACGCCGGCAACCTGAACGCCGGCAACCTGAACGCCGGCGAAGGTGGGGCACCATGAACCTGTCGCTCGACGACCTCGCTGCCTCGGAGGCCTTCGGGGGAGGCAAGGGTCGACGCACCGCAGTCACCTTCCTCCCCGAGCCCGAACCGCGCGACCGGTGGGCGACGATCGTCTCGGTCGACGACCACGTCGTTGAGCCACCCGACGCCTTCGTCGGCAGGTTCGCGGCGCGCTTCGCCGAAGCGGCCCCGCGGGTCGTCGCGACCGACGACGGCGGCGAGGCCTGGTCGTGGAACGGCGAACTGCTCCCCAACGTCGGCTTCAACGCCGTCGTCGGGCGACCCTCGAGCGAGTACGGCTTCGAGCCGACTCGGTTCGACGAGATGCGGCGCGGCGCGTGGGATGTGGAGGCGCGCCTCGCCGACATGGACCTGAACGGTGTCTGGGGCTCGGTGTGCTTCCCGTCGTTCCTCCCCGGCTTCGTCGGCCAGCGGCTCACGATGTGGCCCGACGACGAAGCCCTGGCGCTCGCCGCGATGCGCGCGTACAACGACTGGCACCTCGAGGCATGGTGCGCCGCCGCGCCCGACCGTTTCGTGCCGAACCAGATCACCTGGCTGCGCGATCCGATCGTCGCGGCCGAGGAGGTCCGACGCAACGCGGCCCGCGGCTTTCGAGCCCTGACGTTCTCCGAAGCGCCGGAGAAGCTCGGGCTCCCGTCGTTGCACACGGGCTACTGGGATCCGCTCTTCGCGGCATGCGAGGAGACGGGCACGGTCATCTGCCTGCACGTCGGCAGTTCGGGGACCTCGCCGATGACCGCGCCCGACGCGCCACCCGAGACGGTCGCCGTGCTCTTCTTCGCGTACGGCATGTATGCCGCAGTCGACTGGCTCTACTCCAAGGTGCCGGTGCGGTTCCCCGACCTCAAGATCTGCCTGTCGGAGGGCGGCATCGGCTGGGTCGCGGGCCTGATCGACCGGCTCGATCACTGCTTCCGCTACCAACTCGGGTACCTGCCGACCTGGCGCGATGTCGACCTCACGCCGTCGGAGGTGTTGCGCCGGAACTTCTGGTTCTGCGCGATCGACGACACCTCGGGCTTCCTCACCCGCGACGTGATCGGCGTCGACCACCTCCTCGTCGAGAGCGACTACCCCCACGCGGACTCGACCTGGCCCGACACCCAGCCGCGCCTGCGCGAACAGATGGCAGGCATCCCCGACCACGAGGCGCGTCGCATCTGTTGGGAGAACGCGGTCGAACTCTTCCGGATGCCCACACCACCCGACCCTCGACCGTGAGCACGGTCTCGCAGGTCGTCTCCGCGAACGCGTTGCACGATCCCGACGGCCTCGCGTTCGCGACCGGATCCGACGGCCCGACGCTGACCTGGGAGCAGTACGACGATCTCGCCGACCGGATCGCGGCGGAACTCGCGGGTTCGGTCGCGCCCGGCGAGGTCGTGGCGGTGCGGATGCCCCACACCGGGGAGATCCACGCCACCTACGTCGGATTGGAGCGCCTCGGCGCGGTGACCGTCGGGATCGGCGAACGGTCGAGCGAGCGCGAGACCGCGCACCTGCTCGCCGCGGCCGGCGCGACGCGACTGATCGAGCGCGTCGGGGCGGCCGAGCAACGGATCGTCACGCGCGCGCATCCCGACCCCGCCGGCCTGTGGTTCCTCAACTCGACTTCGGGAACGACCGGACTCCCCAAGGTCGTGCGGCACCATCAAGGTCGTTGGTTCGCCTTCCACGAACTCGCCGAGCGCGCCGCGCGGTTGACACCCAGCGACGTGTTCTGTTCGCTGCTGCCCGCGCCGTTCGGGTTCGGCCTGTGGACCGCGCACTTCACGCCCGCGATCCTCGGCGCGCCGTGCGTCGTGCTCGACCGATTCTCGCCCGAGGCGGCACTCGCCGCGATCGAACGACACCGCGTCACCGTGCTCGCCGGCGTCTCGACGCAGTTCATCATGATGCTCGAGGCAGCAGAACTCGACGATCACGACCTCTCGTCGCTCCGCGTGATGTTCACCGGCGGCGAGATGGTCCCGTACGAACGCGCGCTCGAGTGGGAACGACGAACGGGTTCGGTCGTGCTGCAGTTCTACGGATCCAACGAGACGGGCGCGCTGAGCAGCACGACCCTCGACGACCCACCCGCAGTAAGGCTGCGCACCGCCGGTCACGTCATCGAGGCGATGCAGGTGCGCCTGCTCGATCCCGACACCGGCGCCGACATCACGGCGACCGGCGGACCGGGGATCGCCGCGTGCAAGGGCGCCGTGAACTGCCTCGGCTACCACGACGACCCGGTCGCGAACGCCGAGCTGTACACCGACGACGGCTGGATGCGCACCGGCGATCTCTGCACCATCGACGCCGACGGCGTGCTGACCGTCGCCGGCCGCAGCTCCGACTTCATCATCCGCGGCGGCAAGAACCTCTCGGCGGCGGTGATCGAACAGGAGGTCGCGACGATGCCCGGCGTGCGGCACGCCGCCGCCGTCGCGAAGCCCGACCCGGTGTTCGGCGAACGGGTCTGCGTGTTCTGTGCGGTCGACCCCGGCGTGCGTTTCGACATCGACGACCTCCGTGCCCACCTCGCGGGGCGCGGCACCACGAAGGAACTGTGGCCCGAGACCCTCGTGATCGTCGACGGTGACCTCCCGCGCGGCAGCGGCGGCAAAGTGGCCAAGGGCGACCTCCGCGCCCGCGCCCGCGAGCCCTGACGCACGACGGCCCCGAACTGGCGAGGCCGCTCGCGGTTACCGAGGTGGGGGCGATGCGAGCAACGCGCGGCGCCTCACCACATGGCGGCGAGGAGCCCGCGCAGCGCGGCGACGCCACCCGGAACGGCCACTCCTGCGAGGGCGCCGTGGTGGTGGGCCGCGGCGGCGATCTCGTCGAGCGCGCCCGGATCCACACCGACCTCGGACAGACGCGTCGGCAACCCGAGGCGCTGCACGAACCCCGCCAGTGCCTCCGCGGCGGCCTCGCAGTCCGTGGCGCCGAGCGCCGCGCCCACTGCGGCAGCACCGGGGTGGCCCGCCGACCCGGCGAAGCGCAGCACGTGGGGCAACGTGACGCACGAGGTGATCCCGTGACCGACACCGCAGCGAGCGGCGAGTTGGTGACCGAGCAAGTGGCTCGGACCCGGTCCGTGCCGGGTCATGCCCGCCATCGAGAACCAGCCACCGAGTTGCGCGTCGAGGCGCGCGTCGAGATCGGTCGGATCGCTCGCGGAACGCGGCAGCGATCGCAGCAGGCGACGCAACGCATCGGCAGCGAGCGCGTCGGAATACGGGTGCGGGCGTGTTGCCCACAGCGCCTCGCACGCATGATCGATCGCCTTCACCCCCGACGACAGCCAGAGGGTACGTGGGGTCGCGAGCGTGACCTCGGGGTCGAGTACGACGAGCGTGGGCGCCATCCGCGCGTCGACGACATAGGACTTCTCGCCTGCGACGACGCCGGTCGTCCCCGCTGCGGCCGTCAGCTCGCCACTCGACAGCGTCGTCGGCACGAGCGCCAGCGGGATCGTCTCGCGATCGGGTTCGTCGCCGAGCAACTCGAGGCGCGCCATCTTGGCGGCGTCGGTCACGCTCGAGCCACCGATCGCCACGATCGCGTCGCACCCCGCGGCGCGGCCGGCCGCTGCTGCCGCGTCGACGTCGTCGTGCGGGGCGTTCACGCGGATCGCCCCATAGGTCGCGGCGTGCCGGTCGCCGATCCGCCCCTCGATCATCGCCGTGAGCCCGACGGCCGTCACCGACCGGTTCGCGAGCACCAACACGCGCTCCGCGCCCCGCCGGGCGACGAGCGACTCCACCGCGGCGACCGCTCCGACACCGTCGGCGACACTGCCCCGCGTGTCGAACGTCCAGCGTCGCACGCTCACGCGAGCAAGGCTCCGCGCTCCCCGATCGGATCGGCCGCAACGTGCGGCGACGCGCCCAGCACCACGGCAGTTCGTGCCGGGACCACCCACCGCGGCCAGGCACCGATCCGCGGCGAGGCGGGCGCGCCGGCAGCGGCGAAGGAGATCCACGCGGCACGCAGCTCGTCGCTCAACGCCGCGAGTGGTCGCGGGTCGGCGGAGCCACCGAGGAACTCGAGCCACTCGGCGTCGAAGTTGCCGAACGTGAACGGGATGTCGACACCGTGGGCCGCACCCACGGGCCGGCCGTCGGGTCGATCGGGCGCCGACCAGTCGAACCGGTAACCGAACGTCGCGGCGTGGAAGGTCGACTGCGCGTCGAGCGCGGCGCGCGCCGGGAGGAGCATCTCGCGATCGGAGTAGATCGCGCCCCACACGTCGATCGCGCGTGATCGGAGCCCGTCGGACGCGAGCCGACGTCGATACGCGTCGCAGCGGTCGGCGGCATCGACGGCGCTCAGCCCGAGATACTTCTCGACGCGTCGCTGCAACCGGCCGGGCTCGATCTCGACGTCGGGGAGGAAGAGCTGCATCTCGTCTCGCGTGGTCCCGAGCACGAGATCGCAGCCGCGCCCCGCGCCGAGCGCGAGCGCCCGATCGGGGGCATCCGAGACGACCACGTCGTCGACCGAAGGATGGAACGGCATGAGACCGGCGGCGGCGAACACGATCGGGTCGCGTTGCACCGCGACCGACGCGGCGACGAGCTGGTCGAACGGCGCGACGGCGTAGGCGGCAGCGTCGGCGACACCCACCGCGGCGAGCACCCGCTCGGCGATCGTGGCGGCGGTCGCGGCGTCGAAGGTCCGCCCGGTCGAGCCCGACTGGACGATCGCACGGTCGAACACGCGGTCGGGCGCGCCGGCGGGCGGGGCGGCGCCGAGGAGATGGAGGATCACCCCGCCACCCGCGGACTCGCCGATCGCGGTGACGCGCGAGGGATCGCCCCCGAACGCGTCGATGTGGGCGCGCACCCACGCGAGCGCCGCCATGACGTCGTGCAGCCCGGCATTGGCGACCATGCCGAGGTCGGTGCCGCCGTGCTCGCGCAGATCGACGAAGCCGAACGCACCGAGGCGGTACTGCACCGACACCACGACAGCACCGCCGGCGGCGAGGCGGGCACCGTCGTAGGTGGGTGACGACGCCGCGCCGATGAGGAACGAGCCGCCGTGGATCCACACCAGGACCGGGAGGGCGTCGGCGCCCTCGGGTGCCCAGACGTCGATCGTGAGACAGTCCTCCGACAGTGGGCCGGTCGGCTCGAGGCCCGGCACGAGTTGTGGGCCGCCGCGGGGCTGGGGTGCCGCGGGGCCGGGGACCGTCGCATCGAGCGCACCGGTCCAACCGGCGACGGCGACGGGAGGGCCGAGCCGGGTCGCCGTGGCGTAGCGAATCCCTCGGAAGCTGCGCATCGAGCCCCGTCGAACACCATCGAGCGCGCCGAGCGTGGTCGTGACCCGGCAGGGTTCCATGGTCCGAATGGCTACCACCTCGGGCTCCACCTGCCGATCGAGAGCGAGATGGACCAACGTTCGACCCCGGGCCCGATCGGCGCGCGCGATCCGCGCGCTCCCTCCCGCGCCATCGAAACCCACGAGGAGCACCAGCGGTTCCGCGTCATCTTCGAGCAGTCGCCGATCCCGAGCGGCTTGATCCTCGGCGAGGGGCCGATCATCGCGAACCTTGCACTCGCCGAGCTCACGGGGTACTCGCGCGACGAACTCCGCGCACTCGCGCCGGTCGACATCACCCATCCCGCCGATCACCGGGCGACGCGCCAGGCGCGTGAACAGCTGCTCGCCGGCGACATCGAGGTACTCACCTACGAGAAGCGCTATGTGCGCAAGGACGGCTCGGTCTTCTGGGGTCGCACCACCCTCAGTGCCGTGGTCGACGACGACGGCGAGATCGAAGGGATCGTCGCCGCGATCGTCGACATCGGTCCCGAGCGCGAGGCCGCAGCGAAGCTCGTCGAGAGCGAACGTCGCTTCCGGGCCATCGTCGAGAACTCGACCGACATCATCGCGGTACTCGAACCCGACGGGAACTGGTCGGCGAGCGACGCCGGGACCCGCCAGCTCGGCTACCCGAAGGGGTTCGATCCCGACGGAGGGGTCTTCTCGCTCGTCCATCCCGACGACATGGCACATGCCGCCGACGCCATGAGCGAGGTTCTCGAGGGGTTGCGGGGCCCGCACGACCCGATCGCGCTGCGGCTCCGCGACGCCGACGGCGACTACCACTTCTACGAATGCGTCGGGCAAAACCTCGGCGACGACGCGTCGATCGGCGGCGTGATCATCACGGCGCGCAACATCGACCGCCGACGCGCACTCGAGGTCGAAGCCCGCGCCGCCGACCGCAGGTTCCGCGCCGCGTTCGAGGATGCCCCCGTCGGAATGGCGATGATCGCGTTCGACGCGACCGTGCTCGACTGCAACGACGCGTTCGCTCGGATCCTGGGCCAGGACCGAGGCCGGATCATCGGCCAGGACGCCCGACGGTTCGCACACGAAGATGCCCGAGCCATCGTCGACGACCTCGAAACGATCGCCGATCGACCCGGCGGCGACGAGCGCGAGGTCGTGTGGCAACGTCTCGACGGCAGCTACGTGTGGGTCCAGGCGAGCACGCAGCTCGTCGTCGACGAACAGGGCACACCGGAGTACGCGCTGACGATGGCGCTCGACATCAGCGAGCGGCGCCGACTCGCCGATCGGCTCGCCCGTGACGCCACGCACGACGCGCTGACCGGGCTCTTGAATCGGGCGGCGTTCGTCGTCCGACTCGAAGGTGCGCTCACGCGGCGCGACGCGAGACCCGAGTCGACCGCGATGCTGTTCCTCGATCTCGATCGCTTCAAGCTCGTCAACGACACCCTCGGCCACGCGGCCGGCGACCTCGTGCTCATCGAGGTCGCCAATCGGATCCGCGACGCGGTACGCGAGAGCGACACCGTCGCCCGGCTCGGCGGGGACGAATTCGTGGTGCTCTGCGAAGGCGTCGACGACCCGGTCAATGTGATCGCGATCGCCGAACGCATCGCGGAAGCGGTCGAACAGCGCATCACGATCGGCGAGCGGGAGGCGTTCGTCGGCGCGAGCATCGGGATTGCGTTCGCCGTCGAGGGACAATCCGCGAGCGAGCTGCTCCGAGACTCCGACGCGGCCCAGTACCGCGCCAAACGCGACGGACGATCCCGCATCGAGCGATTCGACGAGGGAATGCGCGCCGAGACCGCGGCACGCGTGCAACTCGAACTCGATCTGCGCGCCGCGCTGCACGACGGCGCCGTGACCGTCGAGTACCAACCGGTGGTCTCGGTCGAGGATCAGATCGTCCGGGCGTTCGTCGCCGAGCCGTTCTGGCCCCACCCCGACCGAGGCGTACTCGCGGGCGACGACGTGCGAACGCTCGCCGACGAGTGCGGGCTCGGCCGCGACCTCGGGCGTCACCTCCTCGCCCTCGCGACGTCGCACGTCGCCGGCTGGCCGAGCCCCGACCCGCACGCGTCCCGCTCGGGCGACACGTCGGTGCGCGTGATCGTGAGTCCGACGGAGCATCACCTTGCCGATCCGGCGATCGGCGACGACCTCCGTGCGGCGCTCGAGGCGTCGCGACTCGACCCCGGATCCTTGTGCATCGGCGTGTCCGAGGAGTGGCTCGTCGACTCCACTGCCGGCGCCACCGAAGCGATGCGACGCATCAGGGAGACCGGCGCGCACCTGGCGCTCGACGGGTTCGGCCGGGCGCACGCGTCGCTCGCCGATCTCCGCGAGGTCCCGGTCGACATCGTGCGGCTCGATCCGAAGTTCGCGTTCGGCCTCTCGGTCGACGAGGCCGGCGCCACGATCGTCGCGGCCGTGATCGCGCTCGCCCGAGCACTCGACCTCGTCGTGCTCGCCGACGGCGTCGACGAATGGGAACACCTCGCCGCGTTGTTCAACCTCGATTGCGATTTCGCGACGGGCCGACTCATCGCCCTGCCGGTCGACGGCGACGGCGCGGCCGCGCTCCTCGGCCGACCGGCGATCCCACCGACCAAGGTCGCCTGAGCGCCAGGTCGACGCGACCCCGATTCAGCTCGACCGCCGACCCGCCAACACGAGTTCGACGGGAAGTCCATCGACCTGGTGGCCGGCGCGACCGCGAACCGTGTCGGCGACGAAGAGCGCGTCGAGCACGGCTTCTTCGGTCGCGTCGACTGCCGCGGCGAAGAGGCCGTCGAGGGCCGTGTCGGCACGCCGCGAGGCGGTCACGAGCGCGCTCCGCGACGCTCGTTCGACGCGCGCCGTGGTCGACGCGGCGAAGAAGATCTCGCCACTGCCGTGGTGGGCGACCGAACCCGTGCGGGCGAGGCCGAGCCCGGCACGACGAGCGAGGCGCTCACACTGGGCCGGCGTCAAGGGAGCGTCGGTGAGCACGACCACGATGCAGCTCCCAGCCGGTTCGGCGCGATCGCCTTCGCCGTAGCCGGCCGCGATCAACCGAGGGCCGACCACGTCGCCCGCGATCGTCAGACGTGCGAGCTCGCCGAAGTTGGCGAGTACCAGCGCGCCGACGACGGCACCATCGACGATCCGCGACGCAGTACCGATGCCGCCCTTGCAGC
Source organism: Actinomycetota bacterium (assembly GCA_005779345.1). GTDB lineage: Bacteria > Actinomycetota > Acidimicrobiia > IMCC26256 > PALSA-610 > SXJQ01. The sequence goes on along the minus strand of SXJQ01000138.1, from coordinate 7,832 downwards.
CGCTGCACACCATGCCACTGCCGGCACCGATCGCACCGGACCGAGGTCGCACCGAGTCGGCCGCGTCGATCGCGGCGCGTGCGACCGACGGTGTGATCACGAGCGATCGCGCGTCGTGCAACCAACTGTCGTCGCACTCGCCCACCACCGGGATCACCACGTCGTCGATCCCCACACCGTCGACCGCCGCGACCATGGCCTCGCACGCTCCCTGGTACGCGGCACCGACGCCCATCGTATTCGTCAAGAGAATCGGCGTCTCGAGCAATCCCCATTCGCGCGTCGCGAGCGAACCCGTGAGTTCGCCGGCCCCGTTCAGCACCGCGACCCCGGCCGTCATCGGCCGGTGGAACACCGCGTCGAGCGCGTCGGGCACGATCGCGGTGACACCGGTTCGCGCGAGGAACGGTTCGTCGTGCCACACGGTCGCGTGCCCGATGCGAACGCCGGCGACATCGGTGATCGCGTTCGCGGGGCCGGCCGGGAGCGACCCCACGCGCACACCCAGATCGCCGGGACGCGGCCGTGGTTCGGGGGGCGCCGTCGCATGCACACGCGCACGGTACCGTGCACGCGGTGGCCTTCCCGCGGCACACCTTGTCGCTGCCCGTCGTGTACGACGACCGTCATCGCCTGCACCGCGACCTCACCGGCTCGTGGCTCGGGGTGGCCGAGCCCGGCGACGAAGAGCCCCAGCGGGCCGATGCCATCCGCGCCGCACTCGCGGCGGCGGGCGCGCCGATCGTGGCGAGCACCGAGCACGGCGACGACCCCCTGCTCGCGGTCCACGATGCCGAGTTCGTCGAATGCCTCGCGACCGCCCACGACCGCTGGGTCGCGGCCGGACACCCAGCAGTCCCCGGCCAGCCGCTCGTCGTGCCGTACGTCTTCGCGCTCCCGGGTTTCACCCACCATCGACCGGCGCGGAAGCCGGCGGCCGTGCGGGCCGACATCGGCCGGTTCGCGATCGACACGATGACCCCATTGGGCTCGGGGACGTGGACCGCAGCGCGCGCAGCTTTCGACGCCGCGCTCACGGCCTGCGACCTCGTGCTCGCAGGCGAACGCGCCGCGTACGCGGCCGTTCGGCCACCCGGTCACCACGCCGGCCGCGACTTCTTCGGCGGCTCCTGCTACCTCAACAACGCCGCGGGGGCCGCGCAACACCTCCGCGATCGGGGAGTCGCGCGCGTCGCCGTCGTCGACATCGATGCGCACCACGGCAACGGCACGCAGGCGATCTTCTGGTCACGACGCGACGTGTGGTTCGGGTCGGTGCACGTCGACCCCGGCGCGGGATGGTTCCCCCACTTCGTCGGTTTCGACGACGAAGTCGGTGTCGACGGCGGCGTCGGCACCACGCGCAATCTGCCGCTCGCCGAGGGCACCGGCGACTCGGAATGGGTGGACGCCGTCGCGACCTTGTGTGCGCTCGCGGCGCGCTTCGAACCCGACGCAGTCGTCGTCTCGCTCGGCGTCGATGCCGCGGCCGAAGACACCAACAGCCCGTTCTCGGTCACCGAGGCGGGCTTTCGGGTCGCGGGCGCCGCGATCGCGGGGCTCGGCGTCCCGACCGTGTTCGTCCAAGAGGGCGGCTACGTCGTGGATCGCCTCGGAGCGTTCGTGCTGGCAGTCCTCGCCGGCTTCGAGGGCCCCGGCGGTGTCGAGGGCCCGGGCGAGTCCGACGACCTGCGCGGTTCGGACGACACGGCGTGACCGGCGACGGTCCCGAGGTCGTCGTGATCGGCGGCGGGCACAACGGGCTCGTCGCCGCCGGCCTGCTCGCCAAGCGCGGCGCGCGGGTCACGGTCGTCGAACGGCGGCACATCGTCGGTGGCGCGGCGATCACCGAACAGCCGTGGGGCCCGACTACAAGATGACGGCGCTCAGCTACGTGATGAGCATCATGCCCGCGGCGATCGTCGACGAACTCCAACTCGCGCGCCACGGATACCGGATCCACCCCCAGCACGGTTACTTCGCACCGCTCCCCGACGGACGGCACCTCGCCTTGTCGGGCACCGCACGCGAGCGTCACGCGAGCATCGCGTCGTTCTCGGCTCGCGATGCCGACGCGCACGTGCAGTGGGAGACGTGGTTGGGCGACCTCGCGAACACGCTCGGCCCGCTGCTGTCGGCCGTGCCGCCCAAGCTCGGCTCGAAGCGACCGGGCGACCTCCTCGAACAGCTCCGGCTCCTGTGGCGCCTGCGGCGACTCGATCAGCGCGGCGTCGGCGACGTGACGCGTCTGTTCACCATGAGCATCGCCGACCTGCTCGCCGAGTGGTTCGAGTCCGACCCGATCCAGGGTGTGCTCGCGGTCAGCGGGGTCATCGGCACCTGGGCCGGGCCGCGCAGCGCCGGGACGGCGTTCGTGATGGCCCACCATCAGATCGGCGACCTGGGCGACGGGCAGGTCAGTGGCACCTGGGGCTTCCCGGAAGGGGGCATGGGCGCGGTGAGCGACGCGTTGCGTGCCGCGGCGGAGTCGTTCGGCGCACGGGTGCGGACCGAGGCACCCGTCGCGCGCATCGACGTGCGCCGCGGTCGTGTCACCGGGGTCACGCTCGAGTCGGGTGAGCAGTTGCGCGCCGACATCGTCGTCGCGACGACCCACCCGCGGATCACGTTCCTCGAACATCTCGATCGCAGCGACCTCCCCGACGACCTCGTCGCGGGCATCGAGCGCTGGCGCAGCCGCAGTGGCACCGTCAAGGTCAACCTCGCGATCGACCGCCTCCCCGAATTCACGTCGAGCCCGGGGTTCGATCCACGGATCCACGGCGGCACGATCGTCCTCGCGCCGAGCGTCGGCGCGATCGAGCACGCCTTCCAGGACGCGGTCGCCGGGCGACCGGCCGACGAACCGTTCGCCGACATCTGCATTCCGTCGGTCTTCGACCGAACGCTCGCCCCCGCCGGTCATCACGTCGTGTCGATGTTCACGCAGTGGGTGCCCCACGAGTTCGCGGCGGCGCCGCACACCGCCGAACTCGCCGCGTACGCCGACCGCGTGATCGGTCGCGTCGAGGCGGTCGCCCCCGGCTTCACGAACTCGATCCTGCACCGCCAGGTGATCGGGCCGCACGAGATGGAACACACCTACGGCCTCGTCGGCGGCAACATCTTCCACGGCGAGCTCACGACGAACCAGATGTTCCACATGCGACCCGTCCCCGGATACGCCGACTTCACGACGCCGATCGCGGGTCTGTACCAGGGAGGTTCGGCGACGCACGGTGGCGGCGGCGTCACCGGCATCCCGGCGCTCCAGGTGGTTCGCCGCATCGAACGCGACCGCCGCACCGGCCTCCTCGATCGGCTGCGTCCACGTTCGTAGCCCGCGACCGGCCCGCCGGCTCCGTGCTCGGGTCGAAGCGGGCAGAAGTGGCGCGCGCCTTGACACCAGGTCACGGCCGAGCGGATCATTCCCCGAGCCCGGCGTGTCGACCACGACGCGCCCCGAGGGGGGACCTCACATGGCACGCACACCGCGCACGACGCACGCGGCACGTCGGCGCACCGCGACCATCGTGGCGCTCGCCGCCGCGATCGGACTCGGCGCCGTCGCGGGCGCACGACCGGTGCCCGCGCAGGAACAGCTCACGTTCACGGTCGGCGTGAGCCAGGAGATCGACAGCCTCAACATGAGCGTCGGACTCCTCGTCGTCGATTACGAGGTGTGGAACCTCCAGTACGCGGCGCTCGTCGAGCTGAGCGACGAGGACTTCTCCGCGGAACCCGGGCTCGCCGAGAAGTGGGAGTCGTCCGACGACGGACTCACGTGGACGTACACATTGCGCGAGGGCCTCCAGTGGTCCGACGGTGAACCGTTGACCGCAGACGACGTCGTTTATTCGATCGAGCGCCCCCGCGACGAGGAGTGGGGCACCTGGTACGAGACGGTGAAGAACCTCGAGGCCACCGCGGTCGACGACCGCACGATCGAGGTCACGAGCTCGGTGCCCGACCCGAAGCTCCCCGCGCTCGGGATCTACGTGCTCCCCGAGCACGTGTACGAGAAGGTGTCGGCCGACGACCTGCCCTCCTACAAGGGTGAGGACCCGGTCGGCAGCGGGCCGTTCGTGCTGAGCGAGCACAAGCCGGGCGAGTCGTGGCGCATGGAGAAGAACCCCAATTGGTACGGGTTCGAGCCCTACGTCGACGAGATCATCTTCCGGTACTTCGCGGCACCCGACCAACTGCTCGCCGCGTTGGAGAACGGCGAGGTCGACGCGATCGACTCCGTCGACGAGGACCTCATCGACCAGACCGAGAAGAACGACGACCTCGTCGTCGTCGAGGGAAGCCAAGGCGGCTTCAGCCACGTCGGGATCAACACCGGCGACGGACTCGGCGACGGGCACCCGGCGCTCGCCGACAGAGTGGTCCGCCAGGCGATCAACCGGGCGATCGACCGCGAGGTCCTCGTCGAGGAGATCCTCGCCGGGCGCGGGACCCCCGGGGTCACGATGGCCGCGGCCTACTCCCCGCTGTGGGAGCCCGAGATCCCACTCGACGACCAGCTCACGTTCGATCCGGACGCCGCGAACGCGATGCTCGACGACGCCGGCTACGACGACACCGACGGCGACGGCATCCGCGAAATGCCCGACGGTTCTCGCCCCCTGGAGTTCCGGCTCCACATCCGGGCGGACTCCAAGGCCGATCAGGAGAAGGCCGAATTCATCGTGCCCTGGCTGAACGACATCGGGATCGACACCGAGGTGCTCGTCGCGACCGAAGACGAGCTGACCGCCATCCTCGGCCGCGGCGAGTTCGACATGTTCACGTGGGGTTGGGTGCCGTTCGCCGATCCGAGCGGCATGTTGTCGTCGCTCATCTGCGACCAGGTCACCGTCGTCGCCGACGAGCCGCTGTACAACGACGCGAACTGGTGCAACGAGGACTACGACCGGCTCTACGAGCAACAGAATCAAGAGCTCGACCACGATCGCCGGGTCGAACAGGTCCACGAGATGTTGCGCATCCACTACGACGACGCGGCGTACGTCGTGTTGTTCAAGTACTCCGACGTCATGGCCCACGCGAAAGACTGGACCGGCTTCGTGCGCCAGCCCGCCGAGACCGGACCGGAGCTGTTCAACAACAGCTCGCACTCGTACCTGACCATCCGGCCGGACTTCGTCGCGGCCCGCGACGGCGACCCGACCGGTGCTGCCCCGACCGACACGACGGTCGCCGAGCCGGCGAGCGACGACAGCGGAACGTCGACCGGCTTGATCGTCGGGATCGGCGTCGGCGTGCTCGTGCTCGCCGGGATCGTCGTGATGGTCATGCGCGGCCGGGGCCGTGGTGACGAACGCGAATAGCCCCTTCCGAACCCCATCTTCATGACGCTGCGCGGTCTCGTCCGACGATTCGCTTCGGCGTTGCTCACCCTGCTCATCACGGTTGCGATCAACTTCTTCTTGCTCCGCGTCGTCAAGACCGACCCGGTCGCGACGATGACGCGCGGGCGCAAGGTGAGCGCGGAGAAGCGAGCCCAGCTCCGCGAACAGTTCGGCCTCGACGACGGGCTCGTGGTGCAGTTCGTGAAGTACTTGAAGGAGCTTGCCAAGGGCAACCTCGGGTACTCGTTCCAGACCGGCCAGCCGGTGACCCACGAGATCTGGTCGCGCACCGGACCGACCGTCGCGCTCATCGGGATCTCCACGATCCTGTCGGCCGCGATCGGGATCTGGTTGGGGATCCGGTCCGGCTGGCGCCCCGGCAGCGCGTTCGACCGCATCGCGACCGGCACCACGATGTTCTTCTACTCGACCTCCGACGCCTTCTTCGGCCTGATCCTCGCGTACGTCTTCGTCTGGGAACTGAAGTGGTTCCCGACCGGGGGGATCCTCGACCCCCGGAGCGACAACACCGGCATCGCCAAGCTCTTCGAGCAACTGCACCACATGGCGCTCCCCGCCACGGTCCTCACGATCGGCTATCTCGGCCAGTACTCGCTCGTCATGCGCGCGAGCATCCTCGAGACCAGCCGCGAGGACTTCTTGACGTTGGCGCGCGCCAAGGGTGCGCGTGACGACGTCGTACGGCGTCGTCACGCGGTCCCCAACGCGTTGCTGCCGTCGATCACGTTGATCGCGTTGAACATCGGTTACGTCCTCGGCGGCGCGATCGTCGTCGAGACGTTGTTCACCTGGCCCGGCCTCGGGCTCGCCTTCTCACGCGCCCTCGGCGCCCAGGACTTCCCGATGTTGCAGGGCCTGTTCATCGTGTCGAGCGCCAGCGTGATCGTGATGACCTTGCTCGCCGATCTCTTGTACACGCGACTCGATCCCCGGGTGAACCTCGCATGACGGCACCTGCCGCCCCGGCCACCCCGGCCGCCCCGCGCACCCCGGCGACACGGGGGATGTCGGCACGGTCGATCCGGATCGCGCGACGACGCCGCGCGCTCACGCAGTTCTGGAGCGAATACCGGTTGCAGCGCGCCGGGTTGATCGGTCTCGCGATCCTCGCGGTGGCGATCCTCGTGGCGATCCTCGCACCCGTGCTCGCCGACTACGCCGGCACGATCCCCAGCAACACGATCGACGCTCCCGAACGCGCGGCGCCGAGCTTCGACTACCTGCTCGGCACCGACGAGAAGGGGCGTTCCATCCTGTCGTTGCTGATCTGGGGCGCGCGGACGAGCCTCCTCGTCGGTCTCGTCGCCGCCTTCCTCTCGATCGTCATCGGTTCCGCCCTCGGGATCAGCGCGGGATATTTCGGTGGCTGGATCGACTCGGTGCTCAGTCGGATCGAGGAGGCCTTCCTCGTCATCCCGACGATCCCGCTCGCGATCGTGCTCGTGACGGTGCTCGATCGCGATCTCCGAACCATCATCCTCGTCATCGCGATCACGTCCTGGGCCGGGAGTGCTCGGCTCATCCGGGCCCAGACCCTCACGGTGAAGGAGCGGCTGTACGTCGAACGGGCGCGCGCACTCGGTGCCGGGCGGTGGCACGTCATCACGCGACACGTCCTGCCCAACGTGATGCCGATCATCCTCGCGAACCTCACCCTGACCGTGCCCTCGGCGATCCTCTCCGAGGCCACGCTGAGCTTCCTCGGGATCGGGCCGTTCAACGGGATCTCGTGGGGCAAGACGCTCGAGGCCGCGAACTCGGCGAGTGCGGTGAAGCTCGGGAATTGGTGGTACTTCCTCCCCGCCGGACTCGCCATCACGACCGTCGTGCTCGCGTTCACGATGGTCGGCAACGCGCTCGAGCACGTCTTGAACCCCAAATTGCGGGATCGCTGATGGTCCTCTCCGTGCGCGACCTCCACGTCACCTACCGAACGCGGTCGGGACCCCTCCCCGCGGTACGCGGTGTCAGCTTCGATCTCGAACACGGCGAGTCGCTCGGCATCGCCGGCGAGTCGGGCTGCGGGAAGTCGACGATGGGCGCGGCGTTGTTGCGGCTCCTGCCCAAGTCGGCGGAGGTGAGCGGCGAGGTGCTGCTCGACGGCGAGGACGTCTATCGGATGACGTTCGGTCGTCTGCGCGCGGTTCGTTGGACGGAGATGGCGATCATCTTCCAGGGCGCGCTCCACGCGCTCAACCCCGTCCGTTCCATCCGCTGGCAGATCGCCGAGGCGATCGAACTCCACGATGCGGCGCTCGGGAGTCGCGCCGTCAAGGCGCGCGTGGGCGAACTCCTCGAACAGGTCGGGCTCGCCGCTCGGCGAGCCGACGACCACCCGCACCAGCTCTTCTGATCGAGAAATATCATCCCTCGCGCTACCATCACAGCAGCAATCTCCTGTTGCGGTGGATCGAGAAGCAGCGCACGCGCCGCATCCTATCATTGCTCGATCCCATT
>SXJQ01000137.1 GCA_005779345.1 Actinomycetota bacterium | reverse complement strand
CTGTCGACCGCGCTCGAGCTCGACTGGTACGAGCAGATCGGACTGTGCGAACCCGGTGGGGCCGAAGCGTTGCTGCGCAGCGGTGCCACCGAACTCGGCGGCCGCGTTCCCGTCAACCCGAGCGGCGGCCTCGCGTGCTTCGGCGAGGCCGTCCCCGCCCAGGCGATCGCCCAGGTGTGCGAGCTCACCTGGCAGCTCCGCGGCGAGGCGGCCGGCCGCCAGGTCGACGGGGCCCGCGTCGGGCTCTCGATCAACCAGGGCTTGTTCGGCCACGGCAGTTGCGTGATCGTCACCAAGTAGCCCGCCGCTCGCGGCCTCGGGGTCCGGGTCGCGAGCGATCATCCGGGTGACCGACGCGACACTGCGCCCGAATACCGCGAACATGCCCTCCACCCCGTGCGCTTCCCTGCCGATGCCACTTCCAGCACACGGCAGGGGGTGTGGTGGACGAGGCGACGAGTACACATCCGGGCGGCGGGCCCGACGATCGCCGAGCGCGGCGCGTGCGCAGCGCGCTCCGCGAGGCGCTCTTCGAGATCGCTCCCGTCGGACTGATGTTCGTCAACGAGCTCGGCGAGTGCGAGCGCGTCAACGAGACCTTCTGCGAGATCACCGGACGTCGACCCGACGAGGTCTACGGCCACGCGTACCTCACGGTGCTGCATCCCGATGACCACGCACTCATGATGACGCACTGGCGCGCCTCGGTCGCCCGCCACGAACGGACCGGCGGCGACGTTCGGTTCGTCCGCCCCGACGACTCGATCGCGCCCGTGTCGGTCCAGATCGCACCCCTCCTCGTCGACAACGACGTCGTCGGCTACCTCGTGACCGTGGTCGACATGAGCGAACGCTACGAGCACGACCGGCAGCTCCGCGACAGCGAGACCTTCTTGCGCGCCATCAACGACCGCGCGCCGATCGGGATCTGCATGATCGATCCGCTGGGGACCGCGCTGAACGCGAACCCGCGGCTCGTCGAGATCCTCGGGGTCGATCCGACCGGTCGCAACCTCACCGAGTTCGTCGTCGACGAGGATCTCGACCATGCAGTGACGACCTCGATGGAGGCGGTCGCCGCCGGGCGCGTCGATTACGACTTCAGCGTCCGGTTCTTTCGCCCCGACGGATCACTTCGGACCAGTCACGTCCACGCACATGCGTTGCTCGACGACGACGGTGATCTCTCCAACAGCGTGATCGCTGTGATCGACACCACCGACGAGGTCGAGGCGCGGCAGCGATCGGAGCGCTACGCCGAGTTGCTCGCCGCGCTCACCGACTTCGTGGCGCTGTGCGACGAAGCCGGACGCATCACGTTCCTCAATCGTGTCGCCGAGATCCACGGCGACGCACTGTCCCCGAAGGCCGGGAGCCGCCGGCTGGCCGACTTCTTCGATGCCGCGTCGCGCGGCCGTCTCGCCGCGGAGGCCTGGCCCGAAGTGATCGCGCACGGCTTCTGGCAGGGTGAACTCACGTTGGCCGGCCCTCGTGGCATCTCGGTCCCTGCTTCGGTGTCGCTCGCCGTGCACCGCCACGACGAAGGTGACCGGTCGGTCTCGGTCGTCGCGCGCGACATCACCGACTTCAAGAACGCGCAGCGCGCGCTCGAGGTCCAGGCCACCCACGACCCGCTCACCGGTCTCCCCAACCGGGCGCTGCTCTTCGACCGGGTCGCGCACGCGATCGAACGCGGCACGCGCGAGGTCAGCAACGTCGTCCTCATGTTCGTCGACCTCGACGGTTTCAAACGGGTGAACGACACGCACGGCCACGACGCGGGCGACGAGGTGCTCCGCGGCGTCGCGACCCGGCTCCTCGACGTCGTCCGGCTCGGCGACACGGTGGCGCGCAGCGGCGGTGACGAGTTCGTCGTGCTCTGCGAATCGCTGCCCGACACCGAGGTCACGTTCTCGATCGCGAGTCGGATCGTCGAACGGCTGTCGGAACCGTTCGGTGTCGGCGCGGAACTGGCCCGGATCGGAGCGAGCGTCGGCGTCGCGTTCGGCGATGCGTCCGCGACCGTTGCCGGGCTCGTGAAGCGCGCGGACCTCGCCGTCTATGAGGCCAAGCGGATGGGGCGCGGTTGCGTCGTCACGCACGATCTCACGGGCATGCTGCGCCGCGTGAGTTGACGGTCGCGTTGGGTCAGCCGGCGGCTTCGGTGGCGGCCGTGAACTCGCGGACCAACGCCACGAGCTCCGGCGACGCCTTGCTCGGCGACCCGCAGTCGTAGGGCGGTTGCGGGTCGTACTCGATCGCGAGTTGGATGGCCTGGGCCGTGACATCGCCGCCGATGCGGGCCGCGAGGCGCAGGGCCATGTCGATTCCCGCCGACACGCCCGCCGCGGTGACGATCTTGCCCTGTTCGACGACGCGCGTCTCGACGTATCGGGCTCCGGTCGACTCGAGGAGCTCGCGGCTCGCCCAATGCGTCGACGCGTCGAGGCCGTCGAGCAGGCCCGCGGCACCGAGCAGCAGCGAGCCCGTGCAGACCGACGTCGTCCAAGTCGTGTGTCGGTGCACCGTGCGGATCCAGTCGAGGGTCGACGGGTCGGTCATCAAGCGCCGCGTGCCGAAACCGCCCGGG
>SXJQ01000136.1 GCA_005779345.1 Actinomycetota bacterium | reverse complement strand
GTTTGCACCGCGGAACAGCACGACCCCGTAGAAGGTGTTGGCGGTGAGATCGTCGGGCGCGAGGCGCACCGCTTCGGCGAGGTGCTCGATCGCGATGTCGACGAGTTGGTCGCGGCCGTCGCCCTCGGGCGCGAGTTGCACCAACTGCCACGCTGCCCAACCGTAGAACGACTGCGCTTCCACGTCGTCGGGCCGGAGCCGCGTCGCGTTCGCGAGGTGCTCGGTCGCACCCGCATACTCGCGCTGTTGGAACAGGAACAAGCCGAGGTCCATCCGGGCCGCGAAGTCGTCGGCGTCGGCGTCGACCGCCGCCTGGAGGCGCTCGTACTCCGCGTCGAGGTCGACGGTCGTCGCCGTCGTACCGCTGGCATCGTTGCCGGTGAGCGATTGGCCGGGGCGGCGGGGCGCGACGCTCACCACCACCACGAGCGTGATCGCCGCGACGAGCGCGCCGAGCAACGCGACCGTCAACAGGCGTCGCGATCCCGGCGGGCGTTCGGCGCGCACCGCGACGGCCACGTCGTGACCGGCGAGGCGGCGTACCGCGGCGGCGGCCCGCGCCGTGTAGTCGGCGTGCAGCACCGCGTACGTGTCGACGTCGACGTTGCCTGCGTCGCGTTCGTCGTCGAGATCGGCAAGTGACCGCAGCAGGAATTCGCGCTCCGCCTCGAGTTCGCGGCGTTCGGTGTCGGTGAGCTTCACGACGTCTCGCGATCGTGCGTGGCCCGAAGGCGCGCGACGAGTTCTTCGTCGGCCGCGGTCGCGACGAGACGCGGAGCACGCGACCACCGCCGCAGGGCGATCGCGAGCGCGGCGCCGCCGCCCGCGACGAGCAGCACGGGCAGCGCCCACACGATGGCGCCGAGCCCGCCGGCGTCGGGCTCCAACAAGATGTCGTCGCCGTACGCGACGACGAACGGGTCGGTGATCTCGGCATCGGATCTGCCGGCCGCGACGCCCTCGCGGATCTGGCGACGCATCACCTGCGCCTCCGACGCGTTGCTCGCGGCGACCGACTCGCCGGTGCAGACCGGGCACGCCAGCGAGCGCGACAGCCGTGCCACGCGCTGTTCGTCGGTCTCGTTGCCCGAACGGACGACCACGGTGACGGCTACGACGACGAGCGCGATCCCGATCAGCGCCCATGCCACGACGCGAGAGCGCGACCCGGCCGACATCACCGGCCACCTGCCGTCGCGAGCATCTCCTCGAGGCGCTCCGAGGTGGCAGGCCCGTACTGGTAGTCGCGCACGATTCCCCCGGCGTCGATCGCGAACGTCTCGGGTTGTCCGGTCGTACCGAACGCCACCTTGGCGTCGCCGCCCGGATCGAGCAACACGGTCCACGTCACCCCTTCGGCGGCGACGTACTCGCGCACTGCTGCCAGGCTGCGTTCGTCGCGCACGATGCCGATCAACCGCACCGCGGGATCGTCGCGGTGCGCGGCCTGGAACGCGACGAGCGCGGGGTGCTCCTGGCGACACGGGATACACCACTCGTTCCAGAAGTTCACGAGGTAGGTCGTACCGGCGAGGTCGCTCGAAGCGAGCGATCCACCGTCGAGGATCGGCAGGTCGAACTCCGGGACGGGCCCACCCACGAGTTGGCTCGACCGGGTGCCGCCACCGCCGCCGATCTGGGTCGCGAGCAGCACGAAGAACAACCCGAGCACGATCGCGGCAACGATCGCCCCGGTGCGCGCCGGGCGGCGCGCGGCGCTCATGTCGACGCGCCCACGACGGTCGGATCCTCCGGCCGAGTTTCGCCGGCCATGTCGGCCGCGGCGGCGACGGCGCCGACCCCGGCTCCGGCCCCGGCTCCAGACAGCGAGGGTTCGCGCCGACGCGGCACGAGGCACACGACGGTCCCCAGCGCCATGACCGCGCCACCGATCCACAGCCAGACGATGAGCGGGTTGACCGCGATGGTGATGCCGATACGACCGTCGGCGTCTTCGGTCGACGACATCGACAGGTAGAGGTCGTTGCGCCAGCTCGTGCGCACCGACGGTGTCCCGATCGCGGTCGTCGCGCTCGGGAACGTGCTGATCGACGGCTCGTACACGCCGAGATCGTCGCCGCCACGCTCGACCCGCATCCGCGCCGACACGGTCGACTTCTGGTCGGTGACGGTCTCGACCGACCCGAGGTAGCTCACGGTGTAACCCGAGATCGTCACCGACTCGCCGGTTGCGAGCTGCACCTCGCGCTTGGCGGTGTATCCCGACGATGCCGCGATCGCGACCCCGATCAGCACGACCCCGACGTGGACGACCAGTCCGCCGTACAGGCGCGGGTTGCCACGGACCATCCGACCGGCGGCCCGCACCACGCCCTCGTGTCGAGCACGGCGGCGCGCCTGCACACCGACCCCGAAGTTGCGGCCGATTCCGGCGAGACAGAACGCCCCGAGACCGAAGGCCGCCACCTGCGCGTTGCCGCGCGCTCCGAACGCGACCGTGACCGCCATCACCGCGACTCCGACCGCGGCCGGCACCAGCAGCCGATCGCGGAGCACCGCGTTGCTCGTGGCCCGCCACGGCAGCACCGGCGCGACCGCCATGAGGAACAACAGGCCGATACCGATCGGCGCCGTCATCGCGCGGAAGTACGGCTCGCCGATGCTCACCCGCTCGTCGCGCAGCGCCTCGGCCAGCAGCGGGTAGACGGTGCCGATCAGCACCACGAGCGCGAACGCCGCGAAGAGCAGGTTGTTGGCGAGGAACGCGGCCTCACGCGACAGCGGCGAGTCGATGCGACCCGGAGTTCGCAGCGCGTCGCCGCGCAGTCCGATCAGCACGAGCGATCCGAGCACGATCACGCCGAGGAATACGAGCAGCCACACCCCGATGTCGCTCTCGCTGAAGGCATGCACCGACTCGATGACCCCCGAGCGGGTCAGGAAGGTCCCCAGGATCGTGAGCGCGAACGTCGCGATGACGAGCGACAGGTTCCAGACCCGCAGCATGCCGCGCCGCTCTTGCACCATCACCGAGTGCATGAACGCGGTCGCCGTCAACCACGGCAGCAGCGACGCGTTCTCGACGGGGTCCCACGCCCAGTACCCACCCCAGCCGAGCACCTCGTAGCTCCACCACGCGCCGAGCACGATGCCGACCGTGAGGAACCCCCACGCCACCAACGAGGCCCGGCGCGTGTCGGCGAGCCAACCCTCACCGAAGCGCCCGGTGATCAGCGCCGAGATCGCGAACGAGAACGGGATCGTGAACCCGACGTAGCCGGCGTAGAGCATCGGCGGGTGGAACGCCATGAGCGGGTGGTTCTGCAACAGCGCGTTCGGGCCTTGGCCGTCGAACGGCGTGATCGGGCTCGCGTGCGACGTGAACGGATCGGCAGGACCGAGCATCAACGCGAAGAAGAACAGCGCGACGAACAATTGCACCGCGGTCGCCCACGCGACGACCGGGTCGTCGGCCCGCGCGCGGAATCGATGCGCGGTCGCGGCAATGTAGATCGCCAGGATCAACCCCCACAGCAGAATCGAGCCCTCCAGTGCCCCCCACAGCGCGGTGATCGTGAACAGGCGCGGCGTCGCGTTCGCGACGTTGGAGTAGACGTACTCGAGCGAGTAGTCGTGCGAGTTGAGGGCCCATTGCATCGCGGCGACGGCGCCGATCGCACCGATGAGTACGACCGGCACGAACCGCCGGCCGAGACGCATCCACCGCACGTCGTGCCGCGCCGCGCCCACGGCGAGCACGACGGCACCCGAGATGGCGCCCGTCGCAGCAAGCGTGAGCGAGAACGAACCGATGGCCTGGCGCATCAGTCCTGTCAGCCCTCGTCGGACGGCAGGTCTGACGCGGCCTCGGCGTCCGCGACGCTGCGCTCGCAGTCGAGACGATCCTGGACGTCGCCGATGTCGTGCTTGGCGTCGTCGTACTCGGCGCCGTGCCGCAGGATCATGCGGTCGCCCGCGAAGGTCTCGCCTTGCCAATGGCCTTCGACCACGACCGGCACGCAACCGTCGGGGTTGTCGGTGACGGTCTGATGCGGAGCACCGGATAGGTCGACCGCGATCGTGGCGTCGCCGTCGGTGAGCTCGAACGTCGAGCCGCCTCCGGCGCGTTCGCTGAGCGTCCCCGGTTTCACGACCCCGCCGATGCGCAGTTGCCGGTCGCCGCGCGACTCGCGCTGTTCGACCGCCACCGAGACCGGCTCGAGGTAGTTCAGGTTCGCGCCGAGCTGGGTCACCATGAAGACGATCGCGCCGACGCACACGGCTGCGGCGATGATCCAGCGCGCCTTGCCCGCCCTCATGGCGCCGTTGACCGTCGTTCGCCGCCGTCCTCGCCGAGCCGGAGGTGGGTCGCTCGTGCTCGCCGCAGGCCGATGGCGAGCCGCGCGCAGTAAGCACCGAGCACTGCCGCGCTCACGAGATACCCGAACGCCACGTAACCCCAGTTGCCCGCGATCATGCCGACACCGTCGCGGTCGGCGCGACTCGCGCCTCGATCGCGCGGGCGAGGTCGCGTTCGGCCTGACCGTCTTCGAGCTCGAGGAGCCGCATCCGGGTGATGCAGCACCAGACGTAGAGGAGCGTGAACGAACCGACCGCGAGCCAGAGCGTGAACGACATCAGCGGATCGGTGATACTGACCTGCATCCGGTCGTTGAAGACGCTGCCCTCCTGGTGCAAGGTCGTCCACCAGTTCACCGAGAAGTGCACGATGGGGACGTCGACGAACGCGATCAGCGCCGCGATCGCGTTGCGTCGCTCGGCGCCGCGCCCGCCGAGGCGCCGGAGCGCGAGGTAGCCGAGGTAGAGGAAGAAGAGCACTGCCGTCGTGGTGAGCCGCGCCTCCCACTCCCACCACGGTCCCCAGATCGGCTTGCCCCACACCGATCCGACGAACAACGTGAGCCCGGTGCAGATCACACCCACCTCCGCGGACGCTCCCGCGAGGTGGTCCCACGCCGGGCGGCGCGTACGCGGCCAGAGGTACAACGCGCTCGCCACCGCCGTGACGAAGAACGCGAGGTACGCGAGCCACGCGGCCGGCACGTGCAGGTACAAGAGCCGTGCCGCGTCGCCTTGCACGCTGTCGGGCGGCGCGATCACCAACGCGAACAGCAGCGTCGCCGCGAGCGCGACGCTCGTGAGTGCGCCGAGCCAGGCGCTGCGTAGCCGTTCGATCACGATTCCTCCAACAGCGGGCCGAACGCGACCACACCGACCATCGACGACACCACCGCGAAGACCCCGAGCAACGATGTCCAGCGCCAGGCGTCGGCCAGTTCCTCGCCGAGCGCCAACTCGAACGCCCGGGTCGCCGCGAGCAGTACGGGCGCGACGGCCGGAAGGACGAGCAATGGCACCAACGTCTCGCGGACTCGGAGCCCGGCCGCGAGCACGCCATACACGGTACCGGCGGCTGCGAGCCCCACGGTCGCGAGGATCGCGGCCGGCACGATCACGACGAGCCCGTGGACCTCCACGTCGTAGAGGCCGACGACCCCGACGAGCAGGATCACCTCGAGGGCGAGCAACTCCACCGCGACCGCAGCGGCCTTGCCGAGGAAGATCGCGCCGCCGTCGAGTCCGGCGAGCCGGAGACCGTCGCGAGCACCGTGATCGGCCTCGATCGCGAACGACCGGCTGACGGCGAGCAGCGACGACAGCAACACCGCGATCCAGAACAGTCCGGGAGCGACGGTCGGGAGCACGTTGCGTCGAGGATCGAGCGCGAACGCGAACAACAGGAGCACGATCCCCCCGAAGGGAAGGATCTGCGCGGTGGCCACCCGCGAGCGGGCCTCGATGCGGAGATCCTTGGCGGCGATCAGTACCGCTTCCGAGGCGAAGCTCATCGTCGAGCCGCCGCGGCCGCGTCGATGATCCCGCCCACCGTGCGCCCGCCCTCGACCGTCACGGCGCGCGCCCCGAGCGCTGCTGCCCGATCCGACTCGTGCGACGAGAACACCACGGTTCGGCCCTCGTCGACCGCGGTGGCGAGCGCTGCGTCGAGCACGCGGCGGCCGTCGGCGTCGAGACCCGCGTGGGGCTCGGCGAGCAGCAGCAGGCGCGGATCGCGCGCGAACGCGATCGCGAGCGCGAGCCGTCGTCGCTGGCCCGCCGAGAGCGCCGCGTGTGCGATCGGAGCAAGCGCGTCGAGCCCGAACCGGGCACCGGCCGCGTCCGCGTCGGCCGCGCTCCGGCCCGCGGCGCGCGCCGCGAAACGGAGGGTCGACGCGCCCGTGAGATCGTCGTATCCGAACGTCTCGTGCCCCACGAGCGCGAGCGAGCGTCGGTGCGATCGGCGATCGTGCGCGAGGTCGACGTCGAGCACGCGCGCCGAGCCCGAGTGCAACGGCACCAGGCCGGAGAGCAGCCGTAACAGGGTCGTCTTGCCGGCACCGTTGGGGCCGGCGAGCCAGACGATCTCACCCGCGTCGACCTCGAGGTCGGCGCCCGCGAGCGCAGGAAAGCGCCCGAGGAGACACACCGCGTTGCGGATGGAGACGACAGGCAACCGATTCACCTCCGGCTCCTCCCGGCGACGTCGAGCGGAGTCTACGGACGCCCCCTCCGCGACTGCGAAGCGACCGACGGCCGGTACGTTGTCCGTCGTGCGCGAGGGCATCCGGAGAACTTTGGGCGGCCTCGGTCGCACCCTCGTCACGAGCGGCCTCTTGATCCTCCTGTTCGTCGCCTACCAACTCTGGGGGACAGGGATCTTCACGGCCCGCTCCCAGAACCGCCTCGACGACGAGTTCGCCACCGCCCGCGCCGCCTACCTCGCCGAACTCGAAGCGCACCCGACCTCGAGCACCACAGACCCGGACGGCCCAGACCCGACCGACGCGGCCGGGGCCACGACGACCAGCGTCGCCGCCGTGGACCCCTCCGACCTCGGTGCCGTCGACATCGAGATCCCGCCGGCCGAACCGGGCACCGCGCTCGGGCGGATCCGCATCCCGCGGATCGGGGTCGACTGGACGTTCGTACAGGGCACCGGCCGCGAGGATCTGAAGCTCGGCCCGGGCCACTACTCGACGACGCCGTATCCCGGTCAGGTCGGCAACGCCGCGATCGCCGGACACCGCACGACGTTCGGTGCGCCGTTCAACCGGATCGACGAGATCCAACTCGGCGACGACATCCTCGTCGAGACGCTCTGGGGCAGCTTCCAGTACCGCGTCTACGGCAAGTGCATCGTGTCGCCCGACGACACGTGGGTCGCCGGCCACAACACGTGGGACGCGAACTGCGCGGCGGTGCCGCTCGACGCCGACGCGGTCGAGGTGACCCTGTCGTCGTGCAACCCGAAGTACTCCGCCGCCGAGCGCTACATCGTGAAGGCCGCGCTCGTTCCCGGCAAGGATCCCCCGGCGACGTTCGACCCCACCCAGGTCGCGGCCACAGAACCGGAACTCGCGGGCGAGGATCTCCCCGACGGACCGATGTCGGGCGCCCTCTTCGCCGGCGACGAAGCGCTCCAGGAGGGGCTGGCAGGCGACCCGGCGAGCCGTGGGCCTGCGATCGTGTGGGGCATCGCCGCGGCGGCGGTCGGCCTCGTGTGGTGGTGGGCCTACCGCCGCTACCGCCACTGGGCGACCTGGTTGGCCGGATCGGCGCCGTTCCTCGCGGTGTTGTTCGGCTGTTACTACTTCGCCGAGCGCCTGTTGCCCGCCGGTATCTGAGGCGCGTTCAACGCTCGTCGGATCGGAGTGACGCGAGGTCGATCAGGAGGTGCTCGTGCACGTCGCCGACCGCCTCGAGCAGCACGTGCCGGTGCGCGAAGCGCCACACCCCGGCGACGCGTTCGAACCGATCGTGATATCGACCCGCGACGATCACCTGGAGCGGCAGCGTCGGCGTGCACTGCAGCACGGTGAAGTACGAGCGCACCGTGCCAGAACCCGAGACGTCGTCGATCTCGACGATCGCGTTCGTCGTCACGTGACGAGTCATGAGCGTGCCGTTGGGATGCACCCGGTTGCTCGTCCGGTAGAGCGCGCCGATCGCTTCGCCGCCGCGGATCTCGCCCGGATATCCCTCGTTCGTCATCGTCGCGTGCGTGAACAACTCGCCGATCGTGTCGAAGTCGGCGAGATCGATCGCCTCGGCGTAGCGGTAGAGCAACGTGGTGACGGCGTGGTACGAGTCCCAGGAATTCACGCCGGATCCCCGCGGCCATCGTCCCCGCGGCCATCGTCCCCGCGTCCGTCGCCCTCGCGCTCGCGCCGCGCGCGTTCGCGAGCCTCGAGTTCGGCCTCCCAGGCGGCGAGGTCTCGGTGGCCGGCGCGGTTCGTCCGTTCCCACGCGTCGAGCTCGGCGTCGAGCTCGGCCGAGCGTCGGTCGGTGACGTCGTACTCGGCCAGGTACCGAGGCTCGCGGTCGGGGCCGTACGGCCCGCTCCCCTTGTAGCCCGGCTGGCGGCTCCGGCGCGTCGGGCCCTCACCACCGGGCACGAAGCTGGCGTACTGCGGTCGACCGAGCAACAGCCAGGCGATCGAACCGATGTCGGGCACGAACAGCACGAGCAGGATCCAAAGGCCCTTGGGCAGGTTGCGGATCAGCGAGGAATCCGTCGCGATGACGTCGAAGATCGCCCAGATCCACAGGAGGAACAACGCGATCCCGATGAGACCGAACGGCGCGAGTCGCAACATGAGGAACCCGAGCCTATTGGCGCGCGGACCGTGCCGTCATCTCCCCTCGAACTCGGGGGACCGCTTCTCGGCGAACGCGGCCATCCCTTCTTGCAGATCACGGGAGGCGAACGCGGCCGTCTCGAGCGCGCTGAGCTCGGCGCGGGCGTCGTCGCCCAGCATCATGGCCTCGGCGACGAGGTTCAACGCTCGCTTGTGGCCCGTCACGGTGAGCGGCGCGAACGCCGCGATCTCGCCCGCGAGCGCGAGCGCAGCGGCGAGGGCGTCGCCGGCGACGCGCGACACGAGGCCGAGGTGCTCGGCCTCCTCGGCGGTGACCGTGCGGCCGGCGAGCAAGAGGTCGCGTGCGATGCCGTGCCCGACGAGCGCGGCGAGTCGCCAGATGTTCTTGGCCGACAGCAGGATCCCGAGCTTGCCCCCAGGGATCGCCAACCGCGCGCCGAGTGCCGCGACCCGCAGGTCGCATGCCACCGCGAGCTGCATACCGGCGCCCATCGCCGGTCCGTTGATCGCAGCGATCACGGGCGCCGGATGCTCCTCGATCGCATCGAGCGCGATCTCGAACGCGGGCCGGAACGTGTCGCCCCCGCCCTGCGCCGCGTCGCCGTCGGCGAAGCGCGTCACGAGATCGGCGCCGGCGCAGAACGCGGACCCGGCACCGGTGATCACGACGGCCCGCATCTCGTGGCAGCCGCGCAGCACCTCGGTGAGCGACGCGCAGTGCTCGCCGTTCAACGCGTTGCGTCGCTCCTGACGGTCGATCGTGATGAGCCCGACCCGGCCGCGTTCCTCGTAGTCGATCACCGCTGCCGCTCAGGATCCATCGATCAGGGCCCATCGATCAGAGCGATGGCGATGAGCGCGATGACGTCACCCTCGTGCACGGTGTCGCCTTCGGCAACGTGCAACTCGCGCACGACGCCGGGCACTTCGGTGGTCACCGGGATCTCCATCTTCATGGACTCGAGGATGACCAACTCGGCGCCCGCCGCGACCGACTCGCCCGCGCGAACGCGCACCTGCCACACGCTCGCGGTCATCTCGGCTCGAATCTCGTGCATGGCGCGCAGGCTAACCGGGAGACGAGACCGGCGACGCGCCTAGCGCCCGGTCCAGCGCGGCGTTCGCTTCTCGGCGAACGCGGCCACACCTTCGGCAGCGTCGTCACTCGTCGTGTGCACCGAGAGCATCGCGTGGAGGTACGCCAACGCGTCGTCGCTGTCGGCGATGTCGAGCGTCCGGTAGAACGCCTCGCGCCCGAGCCGGAGCACGAGCGGCGACTTCGCGGCGAGGGTCGCAGCGAGGTCGCCGACCGCGGCGTCGAGGTCGGCGGCGGGCACCACCCGGGTGACGAAGCCGATGCGGGCGGCCTCCGCGGCGTCGACACGCCGTCCGGTCATCATCAGGTCCAGCACCGTCTTGGGCGGCATCGATCGCAACAGCGGAACGGTGATCATGTACGGCCAGAGGCCGACATCGACCTCGGGGGTGCCGAAGACCGCGTCGTCGGCCGCGACCACGAAGTCGCAGGCGCAGGCGAGACCGAAACCTCCGGCGAGCGCGAAGCCGCGGACCCGCGCGATCGTCGGCTTGCCGACCCGGTCGAGGGCCCGAAAGACGTCGGCGAGTCGCCCCCGCGCCTCGTGGACCTCGGTCGGCGACGCGTTGTCGGCGATCCCGCCGAGGTCGGCACCGGCGCAGAACGCCCGGTCGCCGGCCCCCGTCAACACGACGACGCGGACGGTGTCGTCGGCACGTGCGACGGCGAGCGCGTCGAGCAGGCCCTGCATGACCGCGAAGGTCATCGCGTTGCGCCGCTCGGGGCGGTCGATCACGATCGTGGCGACCCCGGCAGCGACCGCGATCCGCACGTTGGTATCCACGCCCGGCAAGGTAGCGGTCGATAGCGTCGGGCGGGTGAACGCCTTCCTCCTCGGCACCGTGGTCGTGGCGCTCCTCGCGCCGCTGGTCACCCGCGGGAGCTATCGCTCCCTGCTGGGCCACCGTTGGTATTGGGGCTCGTTCCTCCTCGTCGCCGCCGGGTTGCAGGCCGGCATCGAGTTCATCCCGGCACCCGATTCGGGGACGCACCAGATCGGCTTCGGCCTGCTCGTCGGCTCGTACGTGTTGCTCCTCGCGTTCGTGCTGCGTAACGCGGTCACGCGCGGCATGTCGATCGTCGCGATCGGCATCGCCTGCAACTTCGTCGCGATCGTGGTGAACGAGGGCATGCCGGTCGACGTCCCGCCGAAGTGGGAGGCCACCGGCGGGATCGAAGACACGGTGAAGCGTCACGCCCAGACCGCCGACGACCGACTCGTCGTTCTCGGCGACACGATCCTGCTGCCGGTCGGCGACGAGATCATCAGCTTCGGCGACCTCATCCTGGCGTTCGCCTTGGTCGACGTGTCGTTCCGCGCGAGCCGCAGGTCGCGGCGACGCTCGCGTACCGGAGCGAAGCCGACCCATCGCGATCTCGCCGCCGACCAGGTCGATGCCGACGAGATCGACCTGCGCACCGCCGAGATCGTCGAGGTCCCCGACTCGGTCGGCGTCGCCGCCGAGGCGTGGCTCCAACTCGACGGCGACACGCTGACGCCGCGGCCACCGTCGCCGATCGTGTCAGAGGTGATCGAAGAACTCGCGGCGCTGCGTCGTGCCGCTCGCGGCCGTCACCCGACCGCGTCGGTCGAGCGCCGCGAGCCGTTCGTCGGCGCCGCGTCAGTCGGCGGACGCGACGACGCGCTCCAACGCCTCGAGCACGCGGCGGTCGTAGACATAGCCGGGGCTCGAGTAGAGCGCTTCGAGCGCGAACGCCGCGCCTGAACGTTCCCCCGACGCGAGGTCGTCGAAGTCGCTCGCGACCTTGAGGACCTGGCTCGTCAGGCGGTGCTCGCCCGTGGCGTCGCCGGGCCGTCGCGACGGGAGCGGCTGGCCGCCGACGATCGCCCCCGCCGCCGCGAGCGCGGGAATGTCGGCGAGCATCGCCGAGGTCACCGTCGCGACGATCGCGACCGACTCGGGGCCGGGACCGACGGGCCCGGCCTGGCCACCCGAGATGATCGGCAGGGCTGCGTCGAGCGGCATCACCTCGTCGATCGTGACGACGCCGAGATGATGCAGGTAGGCGGCGGCGACGAGATCGTCGATCTCGCTCGGCACCAGGCCGAGTTCACCGGCGATCCGCTCGCAGAGCACCGCGACGCGCTCGCCGTGACCGTCGCTGACGAATCCCGCGAGTTCGGTCGCCATCGACAGTGCCCGCAGCGTCTGACGATGGGTCCGCGACACCGCGGCGAGGCGCTCGAACGAGTACCAGGCGGCGACGAGCGGAATCGCGAACAACGCCAAGCTCCACAGGCCCGAGCGGCCGTCACCGTCGACCCCGCGATAGCCGAGGGCCATGAGCGCGCCCGTCGCACCCAACGCCGACCAGGCCCGCAGCCCGCGCGCCGTCGTCGCGGAACGCAACCGCTGGGCGCGGCGGGCGATCTCGTCGACGATCATCGCGGCCGCGATCGTCGCACCGATCGTGACGAGCACCGCCGCGAGCGTCTCGCGCCGGTCGAGCAGGTTCCAGGTGGCGCGCGCCGCACCCACGGCCGCGGCCCCGACCGCGAGTCGTTGCACGAACGTCAGACCGCGTTGGGCGACCGAACGACCGTCGACCCGGAGCAACCAGGCGACGAGTTGCGCGCCGCAGACGATGACGAGCGCGGCGTCCGGCTCGAACCCGACCGCGATCGCGATCAACGGCGCGTACGAGAGCGGCACGCCGGTCCCGTCTTCGAGCCGCAGCACGAGCAGTTCGCCGGCGACGAGACCCGCCGCGAGGAGGCAGGCGTGGACCGCTGCCTGCGGGCCGTCGGCGGCGTGCACCGCGACGGCGGCGAGCAACCCGGCGACGAGCACGGCCGGGACCCGGGTCCGGATCCTCATCGCCCTCCCCCCCGTGGGCCGTGTTCGGTGGCGAGATCGCCGAGGCCGGCCGAGCCGAGCCCGGCGTCGGGCGGGGCGACGGCGAATTCCTCGACCTCGTGCTCGTGGCCGGCGCCGTGCACCTCGCCACGACGTTGGATCGCGGCGATGAGCGCCTCGACGCACCGGGGATGGAACTGCCGTCCTGCCTTCTCGCGCAACTCGATGAACGCAACGTCTTGGGTCAGCGCCTTGCGGTAGCTGCGCGTCGAGGTCATCGCGTCGTATGCGTCGGCGACCGCGACGATGAACGGCTCGATCGGGTGACGGGGATCGTCGTCGATGTAGCGACTGTGGTCGCCACTCGCGCTCGGCGCGACCGGCGCGAGGAAGTCGATCGACGACAACATCCGCACCGACACCTCTTCGTGCATCCGCACGCGTGCGAACTCCTCGGCGGTGAGCTTGCCGGGCTTGTTCAGCAGGTGGTTCGGCACGACGAGCTTGCCGATGTCGTGCATCAAGGCCGCGACGCGCAGACGTTCCTGGCGCCACGGCATGAACCCGAGCTCGTCGCCGATGTACTGGGAGTACTGCGCGACACGACCAGCGTGCCCCGCCGTGTACCGGTCCTTGGCCTCGAGCGCGTGGACGAGCATCGCGACGGTGGCTTCGTTGGCGGCCTTCAGCTCCAGGTACGACGCGAACAGGTCGCGGGCGAGCAGGATCGGCACGACGAAGAGGATCGCGACCGGCCAGCCGAGCTCGAGGTAGAGACGTCCGAGGAACACGCCGAGCACGGCGAACGGAACGCTCTGGGGGAAGGTCATGGCGAGTCGGCCGAAACCTTCGCGCACCGGTCGACGCTCCTCGACCCAGTAGGAGATCGTCACGAGCAGCGCGCCGGCCGACACGCAGGCGAGCGCGATCGGCAGCGCGGCGAGGAGGGCCCAGGGCACCGACTCGCGGATCGCGTCGTGCAGAGGTGCTTCGACCGCGGCGGCGGCCAGCATCGACAACGCGACGGTCGCGCCGTTGAGCGCGATCCAGCCGCGCCGACCCGACCGGAGCGCGGGGAGGTAGAGACCGCCCGCGGCGCCGACGAGCAGGGGCCCGGCGAGCGCTCCCGTCTCGCCCGACACGACGATCGCGGCGACCCCGACCATCAGACCTGGGGTCATGGCGCCGCCGCCGGGGAGTTCGACCTGGCGTTGCTCGCTGAAGACGAGGAGCACGCCGAACACCGCGATCGCGGCCCACGCCGGGGCCGGGCGGGTGCTCCCGAACACCGCGACGAGCGCCGCGACCACCGCGACGAGGCCTGCCGTGTAGGCACGCAGGCTGCGGGGGAAGTCACTCACGGTCGGGGGAGGCTCCGGGTCGCTCGGGTTCGGGCACTCGGTGGTTCGGCACTCGGTGGTTCGGCACTCGGTGGTTCGGGCACTCGGGGGTTTCGGGCTGGTGGCGGGGGGTGGAGGCGGCAAGGTCCGGGGCCGGCGCTGCGATACATCGTGCTGGTGATTCGGGTTCAACGCTTGTAGAAGGCACCGCCGGCGAGCAGCAGGGCCATGAGGCCCGAGGCTGCGACGGCAGCGCGCGCGAGGATCTTCTTCACGGTGGATTCCCCCATTCGTTTGGGTACGTCCCGCCGATTCCGCTGGTCGCGGCGGGCATGCGCTCCGCTTCGTTGGGGTGATTCACCGACCCGGGACCTTGCCGTCTGCACCCTCCGATACCGATCACCGCCGCGGGGCGGGTGCTCGCGACCACAGCGGCCACAGGCGTCACATCAGTCTCATGGGTCGGGCCTGTCCTCACAAGGCCGGAAATGCCCGAAATGACCACGCTGCGCGCGCTCGGTGGGGCGAATTCGATTGCCCCACGCGCGCTCCGTGGTGCTCGTAGGCTCGCAGCCGTATGACCGACGAGGAACTCCCCGCATGACCGACGAGGAACTCATCGAGGTCGAGCGCGAACTCGTGCGGCTGCCCGAGGTGCAGATCGCCCGGATCGTGGCCGACGACGAGGGCCGGGTGACCGAGGTCCACATCGTCGCCGACGCGACCAAGCACGCCAAGCAGATCGTCCGCGACGTGCAGTCGGTGGCCTTGGCGTCGTTCGGGTTGGAGTTCGATCGGCGGGTCGTGTCGGTGGTGCAACTCGGCGACGACGACGGCTTGCTGTCAGTCGCGGGGGAGCCCCTCGAGGTGTCGCGCGTCGCGATCGACACGATCAGCGCGGAGATCACCGGGCTCCGCGCGCTCGTGAAGGTCGGCCTCACGCGCGGCGAGCACTCGGTGATCGGTTACGCGGAGGGTTCGGTGGCAACGACGGCGCGCTTTCGCCTCGTGGCGACGGCGACGGTCGACGCGTTGCGACAGCTCGAACCGGTCGCCGAGTGCCTCGACATCGATGCCGCCCAGATCGTGCGTGTCGGGAGCCTCGACGTCGCGATCGTGACGGTCGTGTTCGTGACGCTCCCGACCGAGCAGGTGATCGCAGGATCCGCGGTCGTGCACTCCCACGACGAGCCGGGTGCGGTCGTGCGCGCGGTCCTCGACGCGACGAACCGGCGGCTCGTCCGGCTCGCCTCGTCGCTGTAGCGAGTCGCTCCCTAACGTCGTCACCGTGACCCGCTCTGCTTCGATCCTCGCGGCGCGCGCCGACCCCGAGTCGGCGACCTGGGCCGCGGCCTTGACCGCGCTCGGATTCACCGTCGAAGTGACGATCGACGGCGCGGATCAGCCGCCGCTGGTCGACCCGCGCGACGCCGACCTCTTGGTCATCCACGACCTGTGCGGACACAGCCCCGGCGGGGCGAGCGGCGGCGGGCCGCGCGCCGGCGAGGTGATCGCACGCGAAGCGCGCGGTCGCGTGGTGTTTCGCCATCTCGACCTGCCGTGGCAGCGACGCGAGCTCGCGGCACTCGACGGCGAGCTGCCGCCGCGCGTCGCCGGCGCACTCCACGCGCCGATCAGCCTCCGATCGAGCCGAGAGCTCCGCGCTCGCGGGTACGAGCCGACGACGGTGATCCAGGGGTTCGTGGATCTCGATGCGCGACCCGGCGAGCGCGGTGGAACGCGCGCCGCCCTCGGCTGCGGACCCGACGATCTGCTGATCGTGCAACCCACCGACGCGATGGAACGCACGAACCCGGCGGGCGCGATCCGCTATCTCCAGGAGCTCCATCGTCGATTCCCGCGCCGCGCGTTGCGGTTCTGGCTCACCGGTGCGGTCGATCCCGTCTACGCGACGACCTTCGCCCGGCTGCTCGATCGATCCCCGGTTCCCGTGCACGTCGGGCCACCCGATCACAGCGCGACCGAGGGCGACCCGGCCGACGGCAACCCGCGTGCCGATGCGTTCGCTGCGGCCGACGTCGTCATCGTCCCCTCCACGTGGGAGAGCTTCGGATTCGCGCCGCTCGAAGCGATCGTCGCCCGCCGTCCGTGCGTCACGTTCGCCTTCCCGACGCTGACCGAGCTGCAGGCGTGCGGGCTCACGTTCCTCTCGATCGACGAACCCGAAGAACTTGCCCGCTTCACGACGCGCGACTCCGAGCGGTTCCACGACACCAACCTGCGCCGCGCGCGGATCTCGTTCGACGCGCGACTGCTCCCCGCCGCGCTCGCCGACGCCTTCGCCGCGGCCGGGTGGCACGAACTCGTCGGTCCCGCAGTCGACGACGACAGCGGCAGCGACCGTAGGCTCGGCGGGTGACCGCTCGGTTGGTGTGCCGCGGTCGATCGATCGCGATCGACCGACCGCTCGTGATGGGAATCGTGAACGCGACGCCCGACTCGTTCTCCGACGGGGGCGTCGACCGAGACACCGATGCCCGGGTCGAGCGCGCCCTGGGCCTCGTCGCCGCCGGCGCCGCCGTCCTCGATGTCGGCGGTCAATCGGCGATCACCGGGGTCCCCGAGATCTCCGATCAGGAGGAGATCGATCGGGTCGCGCCGGTGCTCGAAGGCATCCGCCGCGAGAGCAACTGTCTCGTCTCGATCGATACCTACAAGCCCGCGGTCGCGCAGGTCGCGGTCGACCTCGGCGTCGACATCATCAACGACATCTCCGGCGTGATGCACGCCGAGCTCGCCGAGCTCGCCGCGCGCGCACACGTCGGGTTCGTGGTGATGCACACGCGGTTTCGTCCCAAGTACAAAGAGGACGCGCGCCATCTCTACGACGCGAGTCCGGGCGGGGTCGTCGGCGACGTCGTGTCGTTCCTCGACGATCGGGTCGCGACGCTCACTGCCCACGGCGTGCTGCGCGAGCAGATCATCCTGGATCCGGGGCCCGACTTCGCCAAGACGCCCGCACAAACGATCGAGGTGCTGCGCGCCCTCCCCCAGCTCGTGGCGCGCGGTCGACCGGTGTTGCTCGCCCTCTCGCGCAAGGACTTCATCGGCGCGCTGACCGGACGTGCGCCGCGCGAGCGGCTCGCAGGAACGCTCGCGGCGGTCGCCGCCACCACCGCCCTCGCGCCCAGCAGCATCCTGCGGGTCCACGACGTGGCCGAGGTACGCGAGTTCCTCACCGTGCTCGACGCGCTCGAGGGACGCATGCCGATCGACCCCGATCTCCGGCTCCCCGATGCGATCAAGTGGCAGGCCCGAAACCCATGAACATCGACCCGGTCGTGGTCCGACGGGCGCGGATCGCGACGATCGTGCAGCGCGCCAAGCGGGTCGGCTATCTGTTCCTGTCGGCGGCGATCGTCGCGTTCGTCGTGGGAGCGATCGCCGACTTCCCTCCGTGGACGGTCACTGTCGCGGCCGTCGGCCTGGCAGGCGCGTGCGTGATCCTGCCGGTGCCGATCGTGCTCGGCTACGGGGTGCGCGCCGCCGAACGAGCCGACCGGGGCGAGGCCCGCCGCCACTGACGATCGCCGCACACCGAGGGCCGTACAGCGACGGCCGAACACCGGCGGCCGACCGGCTCCGACCGAGCAGCGTTCGGGACCTTCGTCCCGGGCTTCGTTGCGGCCTCGCGGACACGACCGGGCGTACGATCCGGCGATGCGCTATCGCAAGCTCGGTACCAGTGATCTGCTCGTCTCCGAGGTCGGGCTCGGAACCTGGTCGCTCGCCAGCGACTGGTGGGGCCGCTGCGACGACCCGCTCGCCATGATCCTCGCGGCGCTCGAGTGCGGCATCAACTTCATCGACACCGCGCCCGTGTACGGCGACGCCGCGCTCGGCGAGACGATGCTCGCCGATGTGTTGCGCACGCGGCGCGACGACATCGTCCTGACCACCAAGTGCGGCTACGACACGAGCAAGCCGCGCCCGGCCGGTCAACGCGAGCATCCCCAGGACTTCTCACCGGTCGCGGTTCGCCGCCAGTGCGACGAATCGCTTCAGCGGCTCGGCATCGACCACATCGATCTCTATCAGTTGCACAACACGCGCATCGAGCCGATCGCCGACGACGACCTCTGGGAAACGCTCCTCGACCTCCGGGCCGAAGGCAAGATCCGCGAGATCGGCGTCGCGCTCGGCCCCGCGATCGGTTGGGTGACCGAGGGCGAGCAGGCGATCGACGACCGCCCGATCGTGTCGCTCCAGACCGTCTTCAACATCATCGAGCAGGAGCCCGGCCGCACTTTCGCGGCGCGCGAGCGCGTCCAACGCGGCGAATGTCACCTCATCTCCCGCGTGCCGCACGCGAGCGACACGCTGTCGGGAAAGGTCACCCCCGAAACGAGGTTCCCGAAGGGCGATCACCGGGCGCACCGGAACCACGACAACATGCTCGACAATTTCGAGAAGGCCGCGACGCTCTCGTTCCTGTGGGCGCCCGAGACGGGTCGCACGATGGGCCAGGCAGCCGTCGCCGGCATCCTGGCGAACCCGGCGTTCGCGAACGTGCTCCCGACCGTGGTGAGCGTCGAGGAGATCCGGGAGTACGCGGCCGCCTCCGACTTCCCGCTCACTGCGGCCGAGGCACGCTCACTCGACGAGCTCTACGTCCGCAACTTCGATCACGACGACCGCTTCGTGATGCCGCTGAAGTCGAGCGTCTGAGTCAGCCGCGGGGACGGCGCCGCAGGAAGCGTCGGCGCGAACGTTCGCGGGTCGCGGTCTCGAAACGGGCCTGGTCGAACAGCAAGAACAGCATGGTGGATCACACTCTCGGTTGGCCGGGTACCTCCCGACACCAGCATTAACTCTACACCGGTGTCCATTGAATTGCAACCGGTGATCGACGTACAGTGGTGTCGATGTCCGGGAAGCCGCGATCCGACGCCATCCCCGCCGAGCTCGTGCTCGTTCGTGCGTTCGTGAACACCCTCGACGTCGAGGACGCCCTCGACGAGATCGCCTCCCCGGCCGCGCTCGGGGCGTGGTGCCGAGCGCACGCCGGGCTCGCCGCCGACCAGCTTGTGAGCCGCCGCGACCTCGCCGCGGCGATCGAAGTGCGCGACGTGCTCCGTCGTGTACTGCTCGCCCACTCCGGCTTCGCGATCCCCGCCGAGGAGCACGCCGAGCTGAACCGACGCCTCGAGCGATACCAGGCGGGCATCGGCTTCGACGCCGCCGGCCAGCCGCACGTCCATGCCCGCGGCTCGGGCGTGACCCACGTGCTCGCGCAACTGTTGATCGACGTCGCGACCGCGCAGGCAACCGGCACGTGGAGTCGCTGCAAGCTCTGCCCGGCCGAGGACTGCCTCTGGGCGTTCTACGACCACTCCAAGAATCGTTCGCGTCGATGGTGCTCGATGGATGTCTGCGGCAATCGGACCAAGACCAAGTCGTACCGCCGTCGACGTCGACTCACCGCAGGCGCGAACGACGGTTGACCTGGGCCTCCCGGTAGTCTCGCCGTCTCATGCGCCTCCCCGCCGAGCAACGTCGTCTCCAACTGCTCGACGTCGCGCGCGACATCTTCGCGGAGCGCGGTTTCCACGCGACGTCGATGGACGACCTCGCATCGGCGGCGGGCATCACGAAGCCGGTCCTCTATCAGCACTGGCCCTCCAAGCGAGCGCTGTACGTCGAGCTCCTCGAATCGGTCGGCGCGCAATTGCTCGCCGAACTCGGACGCGCCACCGGTTCGGCGTCGACCGGCCGCGAACGCGTCGAACAGGGATTCGCCGCCTACTTCCGCTGGGTGACCGCTCATCCCTCGTCGTTCCGATTGCTCTTCGGCGCGTCGGTGCGCAACGACTCCGAGTTCGCCGAGGTCGCAGAACGGACGCTGTCGGCCGCGGTCACGGCGGTGGAGCCCCTGATCGACCTCGCGGTGCCGCCGGAACAACGCGCGGTCCTCGCGAACGCGATCGTCGGGGTCGCCGAAGCCACGAGCCGTCGTGCCCTCGCCGACACCGGCGAACTCGACGACCCCGAGCACCTGGCGAGCTGGCTCTCCGAGCTCACATGGTTCGGCCTGCGCGGCGTGCGCGCCGGCGAACCCGCGCACCGTCAGTGACGCCGGAGCAACACTCGTTCGACCGCGTGATCCGCGCCCTTCTCCAGCACCAGATGCGCTCGTGAACGGGTCGGCGCGATGTTCTCGCGCAGGTTGACTCCGTTGATCGATTCCCAGATCGACTCCGCGACCGCGCG
This sequence comes from Actinomycetota bacterium, assembly GCA_005779345.1. GTDB lineage: Bacteria > Actinomycetota > Acidimicrobiia > IMCC26256 > PALSA-610 > SXJQ01. Next base: position 2,750 of record SXJQ01000136.1, on the reverse strand, counting down.
CGCCTGTTCGTCGGTCAACCCCGCGAAGTGGTGGAAGAACGAATCGGGGTCACTGAACGCGCTCTCGCGCAGAGCGAAGAACCGCTGCACGTACCACTCCTTGATCGCACCCTCCGCCGCGTCGACATAGATCGTGAAGTCGAAGAAGTCGGAGACGAAGAGCTGCGGATCGTTCGTCGTCCGAGCGGGCGGCACCTGGAGCACGTTGAGTCCCTCGACGATCACGATGTCGGGCTGACGCACCACGATCTCGTCGTCGACCACGTCGTAGACGAGGTGGGAATAGATCGGCGCCCGCACCTCCGTGCGACCCGCCTTGAGTTCGGCGAGGAACTCGATGAGGTGACGCACGTCGTAGCTCTCGGGGAATCCCTTGCGGCTCATCAAGCCGCGCGCCTCGAGTGTCGCGTTGGGAAAGAGGAACCCGTCGGTGGTGACGAGGTCGACGCGCGGGTGGTTGGGCCACCGCGCGAGCACGGCCTGGAGGACGCGCGAGATGGTGCTCTTGCCGACAGCGACGCTCCCGGCCAACCCGATCACGAACGGGGCCTTCGGCGCGAGCGCACCGAGGAAGGTGCTCGTGACGTCGGCGAGTTGTTGGGTCGCCGCGACCCGCAGGTTGAGCAGGCGAGACAGCGGCAGGAAGATCTGCTCGACCTCGACGAGCGCGACCTGGTCGTTGACGCCACGGAGTTCGGCGAGTTCGGACTCGGAGAGCGCCAACGGGGTGCTCGCGCGCAGCGCTCCCCATTGCGTCCGGTCGAACTCGAGGTATGCCGACGAACTCGCCGCGTCGGTTCCCAGGGATTGCGGGTGTGCGGATTGCGGGCGCGCGTGGCTCGACACGGCGGGCGAAGCTAGCTCAGGCCCGACGGATCGATGCCGGCGGTGCTGCGGCGGCAGCGAGCGCGGCGCCGAGGTCGGCGGCCTCGCCACCTTCGATCCGAGCGACCGTGACCCGCACGGCACCGCTCCCACCCTCGGACGAAACCCGAAAGGGCGCACCCGGTGCCACGCCGATTCCCCGCGCCGCGAGCGCGACCTGCGCGTGCTGCTCGTCGGCGACGGGGATCCAGAGATTGAAGCCGTCTCCCTCGGGCAGCGCCACGCCACGGTCGGCGAGCGCGGCCGCGACGCGGTGGCGCCGGTCGGCATAGATGGCGCGGGCGCGCGCGACACACGCAATCGCGACGGGGTCGGCGAGCAGGTCGGCGAGGGTCGCCTGGAGCAGCCGGCTCGACCAGCCGGGTCCGAGTTGACGCCGGGTCGCGACTGCTTCGACGGGGCCCGCAGCACCCCCGATTGCCGCGAGTCGGAGATCGGGACCGTGCGACTTGGAGAAGCCGAGGATCGTCACCGTTCGGTCGGGCAGGTGGAGACCGACCGAGACGACCGCGGCCGACGCGATGTCGCCAGAGTGGTCGTCTTCGATCACGAGCACGTCGTCGTGATCACGCAGCACCGCCGCGAGTTCATCGACGCGGTCGCGGTCGAGCGACGCGCCCGTCGGGTTCTGCGCGCGCGGCTGGAGCACCATGGCGCGCGGCCGCGCATCGGCAAGCGCGCCGCGCAGCGCACTCGGACCGACGCCGCGCGGGTCGAGCGCGACGGGGATCGCTTCAGCACCGAGCACGTCGAGCAGGTCGAGCAACGGCGGAAACGTCGGGTCCTCGACGACGACGCGATCGCCGAGCCGCACCGTCTCGCGCAGGACGCGGTCGAGCGCGTCCATCGCTCCGTCGACGACCGTGAGCGCGCCCGGCGCGAACGGCCAGCGCGCCCGCACGATCTCGCCGAGTTCCGCGAGCACGGGATCGTCGGCGTAGCTCGCCGTCAGCTCGCCGCGCGCCGCGGCACGGCCGAGCGCCGGCGCGAGATCGGGCAGCAGCGCGGGATCGGGGGTGCCGGTCGACAGGTCGAGACCGAACGCACCGCGCTCACCGGTGACCCGGCGATACCGCCGCGGGCCGAGCACCGGGTCGGGCGCGCGCACGAAGGTGCCGTTGCGACCGCGCGTCTCGATCGCGCCGATGCGCCCGAGTTCGCGCCAGGCCTCGCTCACCGTCGTCGGGCTGACGCCGAGATCCCGGGCGATCGAGCGGACCGGCGGCAGTCGGACACCTGGCGCGAGCGTGCCCGACCGGATCGCGCGCCCGACCGCGGCCGCGATCGCTCGCGCCGAACGGTCGGTCGTCACGATCCCCGCGGCGAGCAGACTCTCGGGTCGCGTGGTCGACATGTCGAGCAGGATATCCGGTCGGATCTTTGTTCGGTAACAAACTAGAGATTGTCCATGTCGTGCTGTGCGATTTACGATGGGGCCATGCAGACCATCCCGCACTGGATCAACGGCGTCGCGACGCCCGGCACCTCGCGCCGCACGGCGCCCGTCTTCGACCCCGCCACCGGAGCCCAGACCGCCGAGGTCGCGCTGGCGTCGGCCGCCGAGGTCGACGCCGCGGTCGACGCCGCGGCCGCCGCGTTCCCCGCGTGGCGAGCGACCTCGCTGTCGCGTCGTGCCGAGATCATGTTCAAGCTCCGCGAACTCATCGACGCTCGCCGCGGCGACCTCGCCGCGATCATCACGAGCGAGCACGGCAAGGTGCTCTCCGACGCCGGCGGCGAGGTCGCGCGCGGGCTCGAGAACGTCGAGTTCGCGTGTGGCATCCCGAACCTGTTGAAGGGCGGGCACAGCGAGCAGGCAGCGGGCGGCGTCGACGTGCACTCGCTGTTGCAGCCGCTCGGCGTCG
>SXJQ01000135.1 GCA_005779345.1 Actinomycetota bacterium | reverse complement strand
CTCACTCGTGTTGAACACGACCTTTGGCTCCGGCGCGTTCCTGCCGCAGACCGAGCGGGTGCGCGAACTCGCGCGAACGATGGTCGCGATCGGCGAACGCAACGGCGTGCGCACGATCGCGCGCCTCACGTCGATGGAAACCGTCCTCGGGCACGCCGCGGGCAATGCGCTCGAGGTCGCCGAAGCCGTGGAGTGCCTCCGCGGCGGCGGCCCGACCGATGTCGTCGAGGTGGTCGTCGCGCTCGCCCGCGACATGCTCGAGTTGGTCGCCATCGATCGTGATCCGGCCGCGGTACTCGCCGCCGGCACTGCCTATCCGGTGTGGGAGGCGATGGTCGCGGCCCAAGGCGGCGATCCCGGCGCGGCGCTGCCGGTCGCGGCGCATCACGAGGTCGTCGTCGCTCCGGCGTCGGGTGTGCTGCAGCGTCTCGACGCTCGCGCCGTGGGGATTGCCGCCTGGCGTCTCGGAGCCGGTCGTGCCCGCAAGGAAGACCCCGTGAGTGCCGGCGCGGGCGTGGTGTGTCGGGCCAAGCCGGGCGACGAGGTGGTCGCAGGGCAGCCGCTGCTCGACCTCCACGCCGACGAGCCCGAGCGCTTCGCCGGCGCGCGGGCCGCCCTCGCGGGAGCGTTCGGCATCGGCGACGCTCCCGCGACGCTGCCCGCGCTCGTCGCCGAGCGCATCGACACCCCCCACCCCTGACCCCAGGCGAAATTCGCGTTTTGCGGCCTGCAGGTGATCATTTTGCGCACGAGATGCCGTCAGAACCGCACTGCGCGGTCCCAGCGGTCGACGACGGCGGCGAGGTCGTGGAGGCTCGCGATGTGCGCGAACCGCGGATGAGCGGGCTCGGGGGCGTCGGCGTGTTCCATCGCCCAGGTCACCGCGTAGGGCACGTGAACCGCGCGAGCGCCGAGCGCGAGTGCGGGGAGCACGTCGCTCTTCACCGAGTTGCCGACCATGCAGACGCGTTCCGGCTCGACGCCGAGCTTGGCGAAGATCCGGGCGTAGGTCGGTTCGTCCTTCTCGCTGACGACCTCGATCAGCTCGAATGCGTCGGCGAGACCCGAGCGTGCGGCCTTGCTCTCCTGGTGGATCAGATCGCCCTTGGTGATGACCGCGAGGCGAAACCTGCCGTGGAGCGCGTCGATCGCCGCACGGGCGCCGTCGAGCACCTCGACGGGCTGGGCGAGAATCTCCCGACCGAGACGCAGGATCTCCGCGATGGTCTCGCCGGGGACCCGATGATCGGTGATGTCGAGCGCGGTCTCGATGAGCGAGAGCATGAAGCCCTTCGCGCCGTAGCCGTACAGCGCCACGTTGCGCCGCTCGGTCGCGAGCAGGCGCTCGCTCAGGTGATCGGCGACCGCGTACGGCGCGAGCAACTCGCAGAACCGCTCCTCGGTGAAACGGAAGTACGTCTCGTTGTGCCACAGCGTGTCGTCGGCATCGAAGGCCACGAGCTCGATCGAGGGCATCGCGCCGGTCATACGCAGCGACCCTACCGGCGGTCGGGCGCCGACACTGCGTGCCGGGGCGGTACCTTCGCGGGGCACGATGAACGTCACCTCTGCTCAGATCGCCGCGGCCCCCAAGGTCGTGCTCCACGATCACCTCGACGGTGGGCTCCGCCCGAACACGGTGGTCGATCTCGCCAACGACCTCGGCCACGCGCTGCCGACGACCGATCCCGACGAGCTCGCGGCCTGGTTCCACCGCGGCGCGAACCGTCGGGATCTCGCCCTCTATCTCGAGTGCTTCGCGCACACCGCGGGAGTGATGCAGACCGTCGACGGTCTCACGCGTGTCGCGCGCGAGTGCGCCGAGGATCTCGCGGCCGACGGGGTCGTGTACGCCGAGGTCCGCTTCGCGCCGGAGCTCCACACCGAACTCGGCCTCTCGCTCGACGCGGTCGTCGAGGCGGTGCTCGACGGGTTTCGCCAGGCAACGGCGGGAACCGACCTCACGATCGGAACGCTCGTCACCGCCCTGCGCACCGCCGCGGTGTCGCGCCAGATCGCCGAGCTCGGTGTGCGTCACCGCGACGCCGGCGTCGTCGGGTTCGACATCGCCGGCCGGGAGAAGGGCTTCCCGCCCACCCTGCACCTCGACGCGTTCCACTACTGCCAGCGCGAGAACTTCCACATCACGATCCATGCCGGCGAGGCGTTCGGCCTGCCCTCGATCTGGGAAGCGATCCAGTACTGCGGCGCCGAACGGCTCGGCCACGGCATCCGAATCGTCGACGACATCACGATCGGCGCGGACGGCGCCGCCGAACTCGGTCGGCTCGCGCAGTTCATCCGTGACCGTCGTGTGCCCCTCGAGGTCTGCCCGACCTCCAACGTGCACACCGGAGTCTGCGACACCGTGGCCGAGCACCCGTTCGACCTGTTGAAGCGGCTGCGGTTCCGCGTCACCGTGAACACCGACAATCGGCTGATGAGCAACACTTCGATGACGGGCGAGATGCGGGCGCTCGTCGCTGCGTTCGGCTACGGCCTCCGCGACCTCGAGTGGCTCACGATCAACGGGATGAAGAGCGCGTTCTGGCCGTTCGAGGATCGCTTGCGGATCATCGACGAGATCATCAAACCGGGCTACGCCGCCCTCGCCCGAGGATCCGCTCCCGAGGCCTGAGCGACCGCGGGCGATCGGTGCGCCGCGTCATGGCCCCGCGGGGTGCCAAACCGTCTTGAACTCCATCGTCGCGGTGACAGCCTGCGCGTGTTGCGCGGTCGAGTCGAACCACTCGGGATCGCGTCCCAACGGCCGCACGAGTCGCTTGATGTCGGCGGCGCCGAGGCGTTCGCACTCGGTCGCGAGCAACACGTCGTCGACCCCGGTGAGGTCGAACGCGTCGACGTCGCCGTGCATGGCCAGAACCGGTGCGAGCTCGGCGTGCGAACCGGTGACCACGTTGACGACGCCGGAGGGCACGTCGCTCGTCGCGAGGCACTCCGCGAACGACACGGCGGCGAGGGCGGCCGACCCCGGTGCCACGACGACGGTCGCGTTCCCGGCCGCGAGCGCGGGGGCGAGCAGCGACGCGAGCCCGAGCAGCGCCGGGCGCTCGGGCGCGCAGATGGCCACGACGCCGGTCGGTTCGGGGACCGTGAAGTTGAAGTACGGACCGGCCACCGGGTTCGAGCTCCCGGCGACGACCGCGATCTTGTCGGTCCAGCCCGCGTAGTACACGAACCGGTCGATCGCCGCGGCGACCTCGCGGTCGGCGTCGCCGACACCGACCGCCGCGAGTTCACCGGCGAGCTGTCGCGCCCGGCCCTCCATGATCTCGGCCACGCGATAGAGGATCTGACCGCGGTTGTACGCGGTCGCGCGCGACCATGTGCCGAACGCGGCGCGGGCCGCAGCGACCGCGTCGCGCACGTCCTTGCGCGAACCGTGCGCGGCCCAGGCCGCGGTCGCGCCGTCGGGCGCCGCGACGGGGTACGTGCGACCGCTCTCCGATCGCGGGAACGTACCGTTGACGAACAGCTTGTACGTCTTGCGGACAGGTTCGCGTTCGGTCATCGACCACCTCGTGACATGTCAACGCACCGCCAGGTAGGGGAGCAGGCCGGCGGCGCCGCCTTCGCGGCCGAATCCCGATTCCTGGTAGCCGCCGAACGGCGACGCAGGATCGAACCGATTGAACGTGTTCGCCCAGACGACGCCTGCCCGCAAGCGCTCCGCGGTCCACAGGATCTTGGACCCCTTCTCGGTCCACACGCCCGCGGACAGGCCGTAGGGCGTGTTGTTCGCCTTGGCCACGGCTTCGTCGGGGGTGCGGAACGTGAGGACCGACAGCACCGGTCCGAAGAGCTCGTCGCGGGCGATCCGGTGCGACGGCGCGACCCCGGTGAACACCGTTGGCGCGAACCAGTAACCGCGATCGGGGAGCGCGCACGGCGGCTGGTACGCGACCGCGCCCTCCGCGATGCCGGCGTCGTACAGCTCGGCGATCCGGTCGAGTTGCACCCGCGAGTTGATCGCTCCGAGGTCGGTGTTCTTGTCGAGCGGGTCGCCGACCCGGAGTGTCTGGAGGCGCTGCCGGAGCTTGTGGTGCACGATCTCGGCGACCGACTCCTGCACGAGCAAGCGCGAGCCGGCGCAGCACACGTGTCCCTGGTTGAACCAGAGTCCGTTGACGATCCCCTCGACGGCCTGATCGAGCGCCGCATCCTCGTACACGATGTTGGCGGCCTTCCCGCCGAGTTCGAGCGTCAGGCGTTTCGTGGTGCCGGCGATCGATGCGGCGATCCGGCGACCGACCTCGGTGCTCCCGGTGAAGG
>SXJQ01000134.1 GCA_005779345.1 Actinomycetota bacterium | reverse complement strand
GTGCCGATCGGCAGCACCTGGAGCGCGACGAGCACGGCCACGAGCGCGTAGAACGCGACGAACATCCCCTGCGTCACCCGCCGGGCGCGAACGTCGCCGAGGATGACCGGCAGCGTGCGCGTGCCATCAGCCGCGTCCCAGGGGGCCTTGTCGATGTGCTTGCCCATGAGCACGGTCGTGCAGAGGATCGCGTACGGCAGCGAGGCGAGCATCACGGCGGCGGGGGCTGTCCCGGTCGCGGCGTAGTAGCAGCCACCGACCATCAATGGACCCCACACGACGACGACCGTCGGCTCGCCGAGGCCACGCTTCTTCAGGCGCAACGGCGGCGCGGTGTAGGCGGCCGAGAGCACGAAGCCACCGACGGCGAACGCGACGATCCACCAGTCGCGCGCGATCGTGAGTCCGATCATGATCGCGAGACAGATCGTGTTGACCGCGAGCGCGAGCAGTCCGAGTCCGCGCTTCGTGATCACACCCGAGAGCACGGGATGCGGCGAATAGAGGTTGCGCGGGTAGTCCTCACGATCCGTACCGACCGCGACGTCGAACAGATCGTTCATGAGGTTGTTCGCCATGTGCGCGAGCAGGATTCCTGCGGCCGCCAGCGAGAACCACGCCCAGTTGACCTCGTCGTCGCGGTACACCGCGAGCAACCCGGCGAGCGCAGCCGACACGATCGTCATCGGGAACACACCGGCGCGCGTGAGGTAGAGCCACTTGCTGATCGGGTCGAGCCGGCCCTTCGGCGGGTTCGTCGTCGCGAGCACGTACAGCCACTTCTGCGCCAGGCTGGGTTCGCGCTCGCCGGTCTCGGACTCGGTCACGGCGGCCATGCGGGTCAGGCTAACGGTGCCGCGGCGGCGGCCGTTCGACAGCGGGTTTCGGATGTCGCGTCGCGGTGTCCGAAACCCGCTGGACTTCGCTTCGCCGGGGGTCGACACTGGCCCGGTGATCGACGACTTCGACGCCTACTACCGCATCGCCGAACGTCGTGACGCGCGGTTCGACGGTCGCTTCATCACCGCCGTCACCTCGACGGGGATCTATTGCCGGCCGAGCTGTCCGGCGACGACCCCTCGTCGACGCAACGTGCGGTTCTTCCCGTCGGCGGCCGCCGCACAGCAGGCCGGGTTCCGCGCGTGCCGGCGGTGCCGGCCCGATGCCGCGCCCGGAGCACCGGACTGGGACGTGCGCGCCGATGTCGTCGCCCGCGCGATGCGCTTGATCGCCGATGGCGTCGTCGATCGCGAGGGCGTTGCCGGGATCGCCGCCCGCCTGCACTACAGCGAGCGGCACCTCACCCGCCTCGTGACGGCCGAGCTCGGCGCGGGTCCGCTCGCGATCGCGCGGGCCCAACGAGCACAGACCGCGCGTGTGCTGCTCGAGACGACCGACCTGCGGATCACCGACGTCGCATTCGCCGCGGGGTTCGCGAGCGTGCGTCAGTTCAACGACACGATCCGAGAGGTCTTCGCCACGACCCCGACCGCACTCCGCGGGGCACCGCGACCCACGCCTGCTCCGACGGGCGCGATCACGCTCCGCCTCGCCCGCCGCGCGCCGTTCGCCGCCGGCCGGTTGTTCGACTTCCTCGGCGCACGAGCGATCGGGGGCGTCGAGGCCTACGACGGCACGACGTATCGGCGGGTGTTGTCGCTCCCCGGGGGCGCCGCGATCGTCGAACTCGACGCCGCGTCCGACCATGTCGTTTGCCGCTTGCGTCTCGGCGCGGTGTCCGACCTCGCGGCTGCCGTCCAACGCGTTCGTCGCATGCTCGACCTCGATGCCGATCCGGAGGGGAGCGACGACGACCTCGCACGCGATCGGGCCTTGCGGCCACTCGTGCGCGCGAACCCGGGGCTGCGGGTCCCCGGGAGTCCCGATCCGACCGAACTCGTCGCTCGCGCGATCCTCGGCCAGCAGATCTCCGTGCGTGGCGCGCGGACGTTGGCCGGCCGGCTCGTCGCCGCGCTCGGCGCATCGCTCGGCGAGCGGCTCGCCGCGGCCGACGCGCACCTCACGCACGCCTTTCCGACCGCCGCCGCGATCGCCGACGACCCACTCGTCGACCTCGGAATGCCCGGGAGCCGCAAGGAGACGCTCCGCCGGGTGATGGCCGCGATCGCCGAGGGGCACGTGGTGCTCGATCCCGGCGCAGATCGCAACGATGCCGAGCGCTGCCTGCTGGCGATCAAGGGCATCGGCCCGTGGACCGCGAGCTACGTCGCGCTGCGCGCGCTGCGCGACCCCGACGCGTTCCTCGCGGGTGATCTCGGCGTCCGCCACGGCGCCGCGCGCCTCGGGCTCCCCGACGATCCGCGGGCGCTCACGGCGGCTGCCGAGCGCTGGCGACCGTGGCGCGCCTACGCGCTGATGCACCTCTGGTCCGCACTCGAGCATGGGAGTCCGCAATGACGGCAACGATGGGGACGACAGCAACCACCGCGACCTGGGCGACCCGGTTCGGCCCGTTCACGGCGATCGCAGCGATCGATGCGGCGGGGGACGACATCGTGGTCGCGAGCGGCTGGACCGACGATCCCGGTCGACTCCTCCCCCTGGTCGCGCGCCCGCTGCGGCCGGTCGAGATGGGCGTCCGACGGGAGCTCGGCGCGATCACCCGGGCGGTCCAGGCATTCGACGACGGCGACGTCGGCGCGATCGACGCGATCGCCGTGCGCCAGACGTCGGGTCCGTTCCGCGAGGACGTCTGGTCGGCGTTGCGACGGGTCGCGCCGGGCACGCCCGTCACCTATGCCGCGCTCGCTGTCGCGGCCGGCCGGCCCACTGCCGTCCGCGCCGCGGGAACGGCATGTGCTCGCAACGCGGCCGCGCTGTTCGTGCCGTGCCATCGCGCGATCGGCGCCGATGGCTCACTGCGCGGGTTCGCGTACGGCCTCGACGTCAAGGCCGCGCTCCTCGCGCACGAAGCTGGCGCGGCCGGGAGTCGGCCCGTGAGCAGTCCGTAGACTCGGCCTCCGCCCACTCGACGGGGGAACCGACATGAACGACATCGACGTCTCCGACTTCTACGGGCTCGACTCGACGCTCGACGACGAGGATCGCCTCCTGCGCGACACCATCCGGCGCTTCGTCGACGACAAGTGGATGCCGGTCGTCGCCGAGCACTTCGAGGCGGGCACGTTCCCGCTCGACCTCGTGCCCCAGATCGCCCAGCTCGGCCTGCTCGGCATCCACCTCGACGGGTACGGCTGCGCGGGCGCGTCGGCCACCGCGTACGGCATCGCGTGCCGCGAGCTCGAGCGCGGCGACAGCGGGCTGCGCAGCTTCGTCTCCGTCCAAGGTTCGTTGTGCATGTTCCCGATCTGGAAGTTCGGCAGCGAGGAGCAGAAGCACGACTGGCTCCCGCGCATGGCGGCGGGCGAGGCGATCGGTTGCTTCGGCCTCACCGAGCCCGACCACGGATCCGACCCGTCGAGCATGCAGACGCGCGCCGTGCGCGACGGCGACGACTGGGTGTTGAACGGCTCGAAGCGCTGGATCACGAACGCCGGCATCGCCGATCTCGCGATCGTCTGGGCCCAGACCGACGAGGGAATTCGCGGCTTCATCGTGCCGACCGACACGGCCGGGTTCGAGGCCCGCAAGATCGACAAGAAGCTCTCGCTGCGTGCCTCGGTGACGGGCGAGTTCTACCTCGACGACGTCCGCATCCCCGAGCGGTTCCGTCTCCCCGAGGCAACCGGGATGCGCGGTCCGCTGTCGTGTCTCTCCGAGGCCCGTTACGGGATCGTGTGGGGGGCGGTCGGCGCGGGCGTCGCGTGCATCGAGGCCGCGGTCGAATACGCGCAGGGGCGCCCGCAGTTCGGGCGTCCGATCGCCGGATTCCAGATCACCCAGGCGAAGCTCGCCGACATGGTCACCGACATCACGAACGCGTCGCTCCACGCGTACCGCCTCGCGCAGTTGAAGGAAGCGGGCACGATCCGCCCGGCGCACGTGTCGATGGCGAAACGCCACAACGTCCGCGCCGCGATCGATACCGCGCGCACCGCACGCACGATCCTCGGCGCGAACGGCATCAGCCTCGAATACCCCGTCATCCGTCACATGGTGAACCTCGAGTCGGTACTCACCTACGAGGGCACCGAAGAGATCCACACGCTCGTGCTCGGCGAGACGGCAACGGGCATCGCCGCATATCGTTGACCGAGGCCGCTGACCGAGGCCGCTGACCGAGGCCGCTGATTGAGGCCGTTGACCGCAGCCCTCAAGCCAGCGGGGTCAAGACGTCAGTCGCGAACTGCTCGGCGCGACGGCACCAGTCGCGACGCGTCTCGGCACCGAACCCCACCGGCGCCCACGTGACCCCGAGCTCGGCGAGCGCCGCGATCTCGTCGAGCAGACGCGGCGGGTCGAACGCTCCACCGCCGAAATGCGTGAGCGACAGCGGGGCGATGCAGATGTCGAGCGGGTCGGTCCGGTCGATCTCCGCGGCGTACGCGCGGGCGAACGCGATCCGGTCGGCGAGTTCGGCGGTCGTCTCGATCTTGGGGGTCTTGAGCGCTTTCGACGCGGCCGCGGGGTTCGGGAACGGCATCCATCCCTGGGCGCGTTCCACCGCCCGGCGGATCGCCCGGAGGCTGTTGCCGCCGACCCAGATCGGGGGGTGCGGCTGCGCGACCGGACGCGGGAGCATCGTGACACCGCGTGCCCGAAAGCCCCGGCCTTCGTAGGCGACCTCCGACTCCGTCCAGGCCCGCACGATCACGTCGATCGCCTCGTCGGTGAGGTCGTTGCGGGCATCGAAATCGACCCCGAGCGCGCCGAACTCGGGGCGGAGATAGCCGGCCGCGACGCCGAGGATCAGACGTCCGCCCGACAACACGTCGAGCGACAACGTGGTCTTCGCGGAGAGGAACGGATTGCGGTACGCGAGCACGTAGATGTTCGTGAGCAGGCGGATCCGCTCCGTCGCCGCGGCCGCGAACGACAGGGCGACCATCGGGTCGAGCGCGTGATGGCCGCCGGTGTCGAGCCACAGTTGGTCGGGGGCCGGGTGATCGGTGACGCACACGGCCGCGAACCCGAGCGCCTCGGCGTGGCGTGAGCACTCCGCCACCGCCGCACCGCTGACGAACTCGTCGGGGAGATGCACCTGATCGGTCGGCAGCGCGAGCGCGAATCGCATGGTCGGCGACTCTACCGATCCCCCGACCTCGCGTGCCCCGAACGTACGGGCCCCAATCGGGCGGCCCGTCACCACCTGGCGAGCGGGGACACGGCGATCAGCGCCACGAAACGCGCTCGGGTAGGCGCACCGACTCCCGAAACCGTTGCGTTCGGCATCGTCGCGGCCGGCGTCGCGGCAGCGGCAACGATCGGCTCGGACGACACCACCGTTCGCTCGCGGTGCATCTGCTGGTACACGGCGTACACATGGAGGCCGTACTCCGCGCCGGTCGCCCACTTGCCGGTGAGTTGGTACCAGGTCTTCGTCTTGCCCGCGTTGATGACGTCGAGCAGGCCCGGGAGCACCATCGGGTTCGCGAAGTCGTCGGCGCCGTCGATCGTCGGGTCCGCATAGAGCCGCAGTGCCTGGATCTGCGCTCGCACGCCCTCGCGCGCCGTGCGGAACCGCGTGCCCCGGTCGCACGAGTCGCACGCGCCGATCCCGGCGAAGTTGTTGTCGCCCGACACCACGATGTTGCCCGTCGCGGGGAGCCCGAAGCTCCCCGTCTCGAGGATCGACTGGGCGAACGCGACATCGCCACGAACGCCCTCCGCGGCGCCCTCCTCGATGAACATCTCGGCGAGTTCCTCGAGCGACACGGTGAGGTTGACCTGGGAGCCGGTCGCTCGCACGATGCGAACGAGGTCGGCGGCACGGAGGGCGATCGGTCCCATGATCGGGCTCCCCGCGGTCCGCGGCGCGGCCTCGAGCCACGCGGCACGGCGAGCCTCGAGCTCGGCTCGGTCGGCCTCGGCAACGGCATACCGATTCCGGGCGTCGGCGAGGTCGCGGCGCGTCGTGAGCAACTCGTCGTCGACTGCGCCGAGATCGCGCTCGCGGGCGCGTCGCGCTCGTTCGGCGTCACGGCGCGCATCCTCGAGGTTGTCGCGACGATCGAACTGCGCACGGTTGTAGGCGTCGATCAGTTCGAGCGCACGGCTCGCGTCCATTGCCGATCCCGCCGCGAGTAACGAGTCGACCGCGGGCACGATGGCAGGCTCCTGGGCCTCGACGTACGCGCGCGCCGACGCGGACCGGACCCGCGACCGGGTGCGGATCAACGACCGGTCGATGCCACGCTCCTGGGTCCGGGCGAGCCGGAGCCGCAACGCGACACGGCGCCGGGCGCGCTCGAGC
>SXJQ01000133.1 GCA_005779345.1 Actinomycetota bacterium | reverse complement strand
CTGCGGGCCACGACCCGCATCAGCCACACCGAGATCGGAACGGTGGTGAGTGCGACGACTGCGAGCAACGGCGAGATCGTGAACATCATGATCGCGACGCCGATCAGGATCAGCACCGAGGTGAGCATCTGGCTCAGGGTCTGCTGCAGGCTCTGAGCGACATTGTCGATGTCGTTCGTCACGCGGCTCAGCAGGTCGCCGCGCGACTGGCGGTCGACGAAACGGAGCGGGAGGGTGTTGATCTTGTCCTCGACGCGCGAGCGCATCTGGAACATCAGTCGTTGCACGACGCCGGCCAGGAGGTACGCCGCGATGATGGCCAACCCTGACGATCCCGCGTAGAGCCCGAGTGCCTCGAGCAACACCCGGTGCAGCGCGGCGAAGTCCATGGGGCCGCCCATGGCACCGCGGACGATGAGGTCCGTACCGCGGCCGAGCACTCGCGGACCGAACACGTTGAGCCCGGCACTGGCGAACGCGACGACCGCGACGGTGACAAGGACCAGTCGCTCCTTGCCGAGGAGGCGGCCGAGGCGACCGAGCGAGTGCTTGAAGTCCTTCGACCGTTCGACCGGGACTCCGGCCGAGTTCCAGCGCCCCGCGGCGCGGATCTCGGGGGCCGACAGGTCGAGCGCTTCGTCGGCATCCTCGCCGGCGTCCTGTGCGTGGGGATCGTCGAGCACGGTCATGCCGCGTGCTTCTCGCCGATCTGGGACTGCACGATCTCGGCATACGTCGGGCAGTCGCGCACGAGTTCGTCATGGGTGCCGCTGCCGATGACGGCGCCGTCGTCGAGCACGATGATGTTGTCGGCGGTCGCGATCGTCGACACGCGTTGTGCCACGACCACGACGGCGGAGTCCTTCGTGTACGGGCCGAGTGCGGCGCGCAGCCGCGCGTCGGTCGCGAGGTCGAGCGCCGAGAACGAGTCGTCGAACACGTAGATGTCGGGACGGCGGATCAGCGCCCGGGCGATCGACAGCCGCTGGCGCTGCCCTCCGGACACATTGGTGCCGCCCTGTTCGATCCTCGCCTGCAGGCCGCCCGGCATCGATCGCACGAAGTCGGCGGCCTGCGCGACCTCGAGCGCGGCCCACATCTCGTCTTCGGTGGCATCGGGCTTGCCGAACTCGAGGTTGCTCGCGACGGTGCCCGAGAAGAGGTACGGGCGCTGTGGGACAAAACCGATCGTGCTCCACAGCACCTCGGGATCGAGGTCGCGCACGTCGACTCCGCCGACGTAGACGTGCCCCTCGGTGCTGTCGAACAAGCGCAGGATCAGGTTGACGAGGGTCGACTTGCCGGCGCCGGTGCTCCCGATGATGGCCGTGGTCTGACCCGGGCGGGTCGCGAACGAGATGTCGGAGAGCACAGCGTGCTCCGCTCCGGGGTAGTGAAAACCGACGCCGCGGAACTCGAGCGCGCCGTGCGTGATCACGTCGCGCGTCGGATCGGTGGGCGGCACGACGCTCGACGCGGTGTCGAGGACCTCCTGGATGCGGTCGGCCGACACCGATGCCCGGGGAATCATCGAGATCGTGAACGTCGCCATGACGACCGACATCAGGATCTGGACGAGGTAGGAGAGGTACGCGACGAGCGAACCGACCTGGATGTTGCCGGCATCGACTCGCGTCGCGCCGAGCCAGAGCACCGCGACGCTCGACGCGTTGATGAGCAGGTTGACCGTCGGGAACATCGACGACATCAATCGACCCGCCCGCAGCGAGGTCTCGGTGAGTTCCGCGTTCGCCGCCGCGAAACGCTGCGCTTCGTGCGGTTCGCGTACGAACGCGCGAACCACACGGATCCCGGTGATCTGCTCACGCAACACTCGGTTGATCTGGTCGATCCGCTCCTGCATCAGACGGAAGGCGGGCACCATTCGCGACACGATGAGTCCGAGTACCAGGGCGGCCACCGGCATCGCGATGACCAACACCATCGAGAGGCCCACGTCTTGGCGCGTCGCCATGATCACGCCGACGACCATGGTGATCGGCGCGGCGATCGCCATCGTGCAAGCCATCACGACGAGCATCTGCACCTGCTGCACGTCGTTCGTGATCCGCGTGATCAACGAGGGCGCCCCGAACGAACTGACCTCGCGCGCCGAGAAGTCGGTGACCTGATGAAAGAGGTTGGCGCGCAGGTCGCGCCCGAAGCTCATCGCGACCTTGCCGCCGTAATAGACGGCCGCGGCGGAGAAGACGATCTGAACCAGCGCGAAGGCGAGCATGATCGCGCCCCACGTGTAGATGTATCCGACGTCGCCCGGGATCACGCCATGGTCGATGATGCGAGCGTTGATCGTCGGGAGGGTCAGCGCCGCGGACGTCTGCACGGTCTGGAGTGCGAGGAGTACGACCAGGACGCGGCGATACGGATCCAGGTGCGATCGGAGCAGCCGGGTCAGCACGGCTGCTGCTCGCCGACGCCGTGGAGGAACATCTGCACCAGTTCGTCGGACGACATCGTCTCGCCGACGAGCATCGGATGCGTCGTCGACAAGGTCAGTGCGCGCAGCAGTCGCGCGGCGACGACGGGTTCGACGGTCACACGATCGCGGTGCGCCTCGAAGAAGCGGACGAGCGCGTCGCTGTCGGCGATCCGCCGCTGCGTGATCGGGTGGAACCGCGGGCCGATGTTCGAGACGAGCCGCCAGATGTCGATGACACGCTGCTGCATGATCACGATCGCGGCGGCGAGATGGTCCTCGAAACGCAGTCCGGCGGCGATGCCCGACAGCGCAGCCTCGAGCGGCGCGGGGTCGAGGGCCGACTCGACGACGGCGGCGATGACCTCGTCCTTGTCGGTGAAGGCGCGGAAGATCGTGCCCGCGGCGATCCCGGCGGCTTCGGCGATCTGGCGGCTCGTCACGCGATCGCCGTGCTCGACCAGGAGCGGCAAGGTGGCGGCCACGATCATCGAGCGGCGCTCGTCGGGGGGCAGCGCGGCGGCACGCTTCGGTTTCGTCGTCGTCCCCGGTGTGCTCACGACGTGGAACTTACCGGAGTGAGTCCTCACTCACCCAATCGGCGGCGGCGGCAATTCAACCGCCGGGTGCTGCGGTTCCGGGCGGTTCGCCCTTGGGGGCGACGATCGAGCAGGTGCCCTGGGCCACGGCGACGAGGCGACCCTCGTTCTCGATGTCGACGCGGACCACGGCCGAGCGGCGGGTCATCGCCACGACCTCCGCGGTCGCCCGGCACGCTCCTGTGGTGACCGGCGCGAGCAGGTTGATCTTGAACTCGGTCGTGGCGGCCCAGGACCCCGCGGGAATGACCGGGTAGAGGACGACGCCGAGCACGTGATCGCACAGGGCCGAGAGGCAGCCGCCGTGCATGTTGCCGATGAAGGTCATGAGGTGCGGCGCGGCGGGCATCTCGGCGACGAGCCGACCCGGACCGACCTCGGTGACCACGATGCCGAGGTAGCCGTCGATGCCGCGCTCGGAGCGCGCGCCGACCATCCGCCCGGCCCACGTGTCGTCGAAACGCGGGAATACGGGACGCCCGACCCCTGGACGCTCGGTGAACGGGTCGGTCATGGTGCCTCCGCGTTCGCCTCGACGTCGACGGCCTGGGGGAGCGTCACCGTCAACCTGGTACCGGCGCCGACCTCGGACTCGATCTCGATCGTGCCACCCGCGCGGTCGACGATCGAGAACGCCGTCGACAGGCCGAGCCCCGAACCGTGGGTGAGTGGCTTGGTCGTGAAGTAGGGCTCGAAGGCGCGTCGAACGACCTCGGGTGCCATCCCGATCCCGTCGTCGACGATTTCGAGCACGATGCGGTCGTCGTCGCCGAGCGAGGTGGCGACGCGAATCGTTCCTCCGGTCGGCAACGCGTCCCGCGCGTTGAGCAAGGCGTTCATCAGGAGCTGACCGAGGCGCCCGCGGTCCGTCAGCACCTCGAGCGCGCGCGGCGCGAGGTCCTCGACGATCACGATCGCCTCGCCGAACGGGCGGTCGACGAGCCGAACGGTCTCGGAGACGAGTGCGTTGAGGTCGAACCGCACTTCGACGAGGTCGGGGTCGTCGCGTCCGAACACCAGGAGCTGGGCCGTGAGCTCCGCCGCCTGGGCCGCGGCACGCTGGATGTGTCGGAGATCTTCGATCAGCGGGTCGCCCGGCGTCAGACGCCGCTCGACGAGCACCGTGTAGTTGACGATGACGCCGATCAGATTGTTGAAGTCGTGGGCGACGCCACCTGCGAGCCGTCCGAGGCTCTCGAGGCGCTGCGCTCGCGCGAGCTCGCCTTCGAGCCGACGACGTTCGCTCTCGGCATCGGCCTGCTGGCGTCGCAGCTCCGCGGTGTGCAGCGCGGCCCCGGCCTCACGTCGCTCGGTCACGTCGGTCACCATCGCGAGTGCGCCGACGTACTCGCCGCTGTCGTCGAGGAGTGGTCCGGCACTGAGGATCGCCCACAACTCGGTGCCGTCGGCGCGCCGGAACTTGAAGTCGTGATGCTCGCTGATGCCCTGACGCCGCCGCTCGAGGTTCCGCTCGGCGATCTCGCGGCCATCATCGTCCATGAAGTCGGCGAGCGCCGCTCCGATCATCTCGGCTTCGCAGTAGCCGAGCATCTCGGCCATGCGGCGATTGACGAACGTCGTGACACTGTTGGCGTCGATCGTCCAGATGCCCTCGTCGGCCGACTCGACGATCTGCCGATAGAACCGCTCGCTCTCCGAGAGCTGCTGCTGCACTCGCCGTCGCTCGGTGACGTCGCGGATGTTGAGCACGATTCCCTGCACCGCGGGGTTCGCGAGTTGATTCGTGGCGATGATCTCGACGGTGCGCCAACCGCCATCGGCGTGGAGCACGCGCAGTTCCAACGGATCGCGGGGCTCGTCGGTCTCGACCCTTCGGGCCAGCGACTCACTCGCGAGCGCGCGGTCGTCGGGGTGGATCAGCTCGATCCCCTGCCGACCGAGGTGCGTGCCGAGCGGATACCCGAACATCTGTGGTGTGGACGGGCTGACGTACGCCAAGGTGCCGTCGGCCGAGATCACGATCACGACGTCGGCCGACCGGGCCAGCAACGCATCGATGAGCTCGGCCGAGAGCTGCCGCGGAGAACTCGCGTCGGGGACCGATGCGTCAGGGGACATGGGACCAGTCTGGCCGCTCCGCGGCAGCCGGTGGACGGATCAGGGTTCCATCACGACCCAGCCGCGGCGCTGGAGTTCCGCGGCGAGCTGCGCGGCCGGAACGCGGCGGAGCACCTGTTCCACGTTCGAGGTTCGGGGCCCGGTTCGGGCCGGGGCGCGCCCCGGGGTCGTCGTAGGGCCCACGGGCTCGGCGACGGCGGATTCGTCGGGCGCCGGCGCGTCGTGGTCGCTGAGGGCCTCGATGAATGCGTTGGCCTCGTCGCGGGTGAACTTGCCGCCCGCCTGTCGCTGGGTGAAGCCCATCGGTCCGCGCGCGTCGCGAAAGTCGGTGTGGCCCGCCTCCTGGAGCAGCGCCAGCAGTTCTTGTACCTGGCGGTGGGTGGCGGGAGGACCGGACTGTTGACCGAATGCCATATCGCGCAGTCTCGCACCACAGTGAGACAGCGACGGGCACCCACCGCCGGCGGCCCTCAGATCGACGCGAGTCCGACGGGCGTCGTCGCCACCGCGTAGGCGTGGAGCGTGCAGCGCGGGCCGATCGCGGTCGCCAATCCCTCGCGCCGCGCGACCTTCACCGACTCGAAGACCGTGACGAGGACACCGGTGCAGGTGACCGCCCACAACGCGACGGTGCGCGTCCCGACGTAGATCGAGACCGGCAGTGTGAGGAGCAGGACGATGCTCACGACGGCCGAGGTCAGGTTGATCCCGGCCCAGAACAGCGTCAGGCGCCGGTAGTGCCGCGAGATCGCGGGGCGACCGTGGATCTCCGGGCTCATGCGGCAGAAGTCGTGCGCGAACCGGGCGATGAACGGCCGGCCCACCATCGCCGAGATCGCGAACGCGGCCGCGGTGACGACCGTGCCGAGGATCGGCTGCGCGAAGTAGACGAACGAACTGCGGTTGAGCAGGAACACGATCATTCGGACGGTCATGCCCAACGCCGACAGCACGATCAGTGCCGGCACCGCGCGCCGCGCGGCGACACGCCGTACGACCGCGCTGTACGACCACGCGAGGCCCGCCACGAGCGCCCACGCGAGCGTTCCGGTCGCGAGCAGCGTCGCATAGAACAGCGTCATCGGGATGACGGTCGCCTCGATCAGCGCCGG
>SXJQ01000132.1 GCA_005779345.1 Actinomycetota bacterium | reverse complement strand
TCGTCGCCGTCGGCATCACGGCGCTCGCCCGCCTGCTCTGAGCGCAACGAGCGCGACCAGCGACCCGGTGTGCAAGAGTCGGAGCCGGTGAACCGCCTCCGACAACGACAAGAAGCCCAGTTCTTCGGGGCGCACTTCGCTGCTGCACCCGGCTACGCCACGGCATGGTGGCTGCTGCTCGCGTTGCGGGGTCTGCTGCCCGCGTTGCTCGCCATCGCGGGCGGTCGGCTCGTCGCGGCCGTCCAACGCGGCGACGCGTTGGGCCGACCGCTGGCCGCCGTCGGCATCGTGTTCGTGGTCTTCCAGGTGCTCACGCCACTCCACCAGGCCGTGAGCTCGAACCTCGGAAGTCGGCTGGCCGCGTGGTTGTACGACCGGCTGATCGCGGCGACCACGACTCCTCCAGGCATGGGACACCTCGAACGTCCCGAACTCGCGAACGACCTGACGATGGCGCGCGACTTCGATCTCGGCATCACCGGACCCCCGCTCGACATCTCGATGGATTTCATCGGCAGCGGACTCGTGCAGCTCTTCGCGGGACTCGCTTCGGGGCTCGTGCTCTTCGGCTACTCGTGGTGGGTTCCTCCGACGCTCGTCGGCGCGTGGCTCTGCACGCATTGGATGCTGCGCGAGAGCGCAGTGTGGCGCGACCGCAACACCGATGACGTCCGCAACGCGCAACGGCACGCCGAGTACGCGTACCGGCTCGCGGTCGACGCACCCGCCGCCAAGGAGGTGCGCCTGTTCGGCCTCGCCGACTGGGTGATCGATCGCTTCGCGGACAGTCGCCGGACCTTGTTCGAGATCCAGTGGCGGGCGACCCGCCTCCGCGAACGGTCGGTGCTCGGCGCCCTCGCGATCGTGCTCGCCGCGAACCTCGTCGTGTTCTGGTCGATCGCGAGCGCCGCGATCGACGGGCGGATCGACCTCGCGGCAACCGTCGTGTTCATGACGACGGCCGTCGGAACCAGTTCGATCGCCTTCGGCGGCTGGAGTTGGGCGCTCGACGGGGCGGCCGCGCCCGTTGCGGCCGTCCTGCGGCTCGAGGCGGCGATGGCCGAAGCCGGCGCACTCGGGACCGGCGCCGATCGCGCGCGCTCGAGCGAACCGATCGAGGCAACCGTGACGTCGTCGGGCGGCGAGGTCCGCTTCCGCGACGTGACCTTCGCGTACGAGACGTCGGGTCGACCGGTGCTCGAAGCGTTCGACCTCGTCGTCCCGGCGGGGACGTCGCTGGCGATCGTCGGGCAGAACGGTGCCGGCAAGACGACCCTCGCGAAACTGCTGTGTCGTCTCTACGACCCGCAGTCCGGAGCGATCGAGATCGATGGAACCGATCTGCGCGACCTCGATGTCGGGAGTTGGCGCGCGCGGGTGACTGCCGTGTTCCAGGACTTCGTGCGGTACGAACAGACCCTGCGCGACAACGTCGCCCCGACGGGCGCACCGGACGCGGTGATCGTGGCCGCCCTGCGCGACGCCGGCGCCGACGGCCTCGCGTCGCTCGACACCGTCCTGGCCAAGGGGTACCCGGGTGGGATCGACCTTTCGGGCGGCCAGTGGCAGCGCGTCGCGCTCGCACGCGCGCTGTGCGCGGTTCGCCTCGGTGCGCAGTTCGTGCTCCTCGACGAGCCGACCGCACAACTCGATGTTCGGGGCGAGTCGGAGATCTTCGAACGGCTCCTGACCGCGACGCGGGGCTGTACGACCATCCTGATCTCCCACCGCTTCTCGACCGTGCGCCTCGCCGACCGCATTTGCGTGCTGGAGCACGGCCGAGTCGTCGAGTCGGGGACACACGACGAACTGATGGATCGGCGAGGTCGCTACCGCACGATGTTCGAGTTGCAGGCGAGTCGCTTCGTCGAGGTCGACGAGCACGGCGAGGAGGTGATCCATGAGCAGCTCTGACCACGGATTGCCGCCGTCGTTGTCGTCGCTCTGGCGCACCGTGCGCCTCGGGTACCGCGCCGAACCGCGACTGTTGCTGCTCGCGTTCGGGATGACGGTGTTCACGGCGGTCCCCGACGCGCTGATCGCACTCTGGCTCGCGTTGATCACCGGAGCGATCATCGACGGCGACCGCGACCTGATCCGCTTCGCGGCCGTCGGACTCGCGGTGAGCGCGACCGCCACCTGGTTCTTGCGTGTCGTCTTCGACCGCCTCCAGCGTCGCTTCCGCGACCGCGTGGCCGTGGCCCTCGAGTCGCACGTCGCGCGCCTCCAGGCGACGGTCTCGACCATCGAGCATCACGAGCGACCCGACTACCTGGACCGCCTGTCGGTGCTGCGCGACCAGGTGTTCGCACTCGACCACCTGTTCATGTCGCTGTTCTCGACCGTCGGGTGGCTCATCCGACTCGCGGTCACGATCGCGTTGCTCGCGGCGATCTCGCCGTGGCTGGTCCTGCTGGTGGCATTCGCGGCCCCGACCGTTGTCATGGCGACGTGGCGTCCGGGCGTCGAACGCGCGACCGAAGAACGCGTAGCAGCGCACAATCGTCTCGCGCGGCACCTCTTCGTCGTCGGGACGACCGCTCCTCCGGGCAAGGAGATCCGGGTGACGGGCAACGGTGCGAGGTTGGTCGCGGAACGTCGCATCGCCTGGGAACATTGGTACCGGCCCGTCGAGCGCGAGCGGTGGGTCAGCGCGGTGTGGAATGCGTTCGCCTGGGCGATCTTCGGCCTCGCGTACGTCGGGGCGATCGTCTTCGTCGCCGACGGTCTCGACCGCGAAGCGGGAGCGATCATCCTGGTGCTGACCGCAGGTGGGCGGTTGAGTCAGTACGTCGGCGCCGCGGTCGGCGAACTCGGCTTCCTGCGCGGGATCTGGCTCGACTCCTCCCGTCGGCTCACGTGGCTCGAGGACTACGCGGCCGGTCTCGCGGCCGGGGCCGACGCCGTCGCTCCCGCCCGCCTCGATGACGGCATCCGATTCGAGCAGGTCTCGTTCTCGTATCCGGGCACCGATCGACTCGTGCTCGACGACGTCAACCTGGAGCTCCCCGCCGGCGCGGTCGTCGCGGTCGTCGGGGAAAACGGTGCCGGCAAGAGCACGCTCGTCAAGCTGTTGTGCCGTCTGTACAGCCCCGACACCGGCCGGATCCTCGCCGACGGCATCGACATCGCGCGGATTCCGAGCGAACAGTGGCGCGAACGCCTCGCCGGCGCGTTCCAGGACTTCTACCGGTTCGAGCTGCGAGCGCAATCCACCGTGGGCCTCGGCGACGAGCCTCGGATGGACGACCGACCCGCCGTCGAGTCGGCGGTCGATCGAGCCGGCGCGAACGACGTCGTCGACCGGCTCGCCCTCGGGCTCGACACCCAACTCGGTCCGACCTGGGAGGCGGGCGTCGAGGTCAGCTTCGGCCAGTGGCAGAAGCTCGCACTCGCGCGCGGGTTCATGCGCACCGACCCGCTCGTGCTCGTGCTCGACGAACCGACCGCGGCGCTCGATGCCGAGACCGAGCATGCGCTCTTCGAACGGTATGCCCAGGCGTCGCGCGACCCCGACGAGACGAACGGTCGCATCACGATCCTCGTCTCGCATCGCTTCTCGACGGTCCGCATGGCCGACCTCATCGTCGTCCTCGACGGCGCGCGGGTCGTCGAGGTCGGGAGCCACGACGACCTGATGGCTCGCCGCGGCCAATACGCCGAGCTCTCCGAGATCCAGGCCGCCGCGTACCGGTGAGCGGGCTTCAGGGTTCGACGGTGTCGGTGTCGCGGCCGGAGCGGAGCACGGTTCCGGGTGTCGCCGCGGTGTAGTCGCCGTCGCGCACGATCGGCGTGCCGTTCACGAGCACGTGGCGAATCCCGCGCGATTCGGCGACGATGCGACTCGCGCCGCCCGGGAGGTCGTCGAAGGTCCGTTCGCCGTCGGGACCGACGGTCTCGGGATCGAACACGACCAAGTCGGCGTACCAACCCTCCGCGACGCGGCCGCGTTCGCGCAGGCCGTACAAGCGCGCCGGGACATCGGTGAGCAGGTGGACGGCTTCCTCGAGCGCGACGTGCCCATCGCGCACGGCGTCGCCGACGAGGAAGGTCGAGTAGGCCGCGCCCGACATCATGTCGAGGTGGGCGCCGGAATCGGAGCCGCCGACGACCGCGCGCGGGTCGCTCCACACTGCCGCGCGCTCGGCCCACACGGCAGCCGGTTCGGGCCCACCGAAGCCGGGCCGGAGACCGGTGCGCAACCCGTCGGCGACGACGAGGTCGCACAGCGCGTCGAACGGCTCCTTGCCGGACCGGCGCGCGATCTCGCCGACCGAACAGCCCTCCCACACGCGCGTCTCGGGCGTGAAGGCCTCCACCACCTCGAGCCGCGACCAGTTCGCCAACCCGGCGAGGACCCCGGCCTCCGGTGAATGGGCGCCGGCGTCGAGGCGCGCCCGCACCTCGGGGTCCGAGAGCGCGCGGAGCCGTTCGTCGACGGGCAGCGCGAACGTCTCGCGCCATCCGGGCAGGCCGTCGAGCACGAATCCGGTGAGGAACGACAGGCGGATCTTCATGCCTTGCGGCAGCGTGAGCGCGACGACGCGCGCACCGCGCGCGGCAGCGCGCGTCGACGCATCGAGTTGGTGCCGATGGTTGCCGCTCGCCGAGACACCGAGCACGTTCCAGTTGAGCGGACGACGGGCCGCGAGCGACAGTTCGGTCAGGAGGTCGACCTCGTCGTCGGTGAACCCGTTGAGGCAGCCCGGGATGATGAGTTCGAGCTGTGTTCCCGGGTGCGACCGCACGCAGGCCGCGAGCCGGAGCAGCTCTTCACGCGTCGCGGCGCGCGACGGCACGGGAACACCGTCGCCGTCGTTGTGGGTCGGAGCCTGCGAGGTCGAGAACCCGAGCGCACCGTCGGCCAGCGCAGCGTGCAACAGCAGTTCCATGGCCGCGAGATCGTCGTCGGATGCCGGTTCCGTCACGGCACGCTCGCCCATCACGAGCCGCCGCAGCACCGAGTGTCCGACGAGGAACCCCGCGTTCACCGCCACGCCGCCTGCCTCCAGACGACCCAGGTAGTCGCCGAAGGAGCGCCAGTCCCACGCCACGCCGGTCTGGAGCGCGACCAAGGGGATGCCTTCGACGCGCGCCATCAGCCGCGACAAGTAGTCGACGTGCGCGGGATCGACCGGCGCGAGCCCGAACCCGCAGTTCCCGCCGAAGACGGTCGTGACGCCGTGCATCGGCGACGGACTCGCGGTCGGGTCCCACAGCAGCTGTGCGTCGTAGTGGGTGTGGAGGTCGACGAAGCCCGGCGCGACGACGCAGCCTGTCGCATCGATCGTGGCAGCATCGATCGCGGCAGCATCGTTCGCGGTCGCGGCACCGACCTCGCCGATCGCGACGATCCGGCCGTCTCGGACCACGACGTCGGCACGTCGCGCCGGACCGGCGGTGCCGTCGACAACGGTGCCACCGCGGATCACGAGCTCGGCGCTCACGGCCGCTGCCTCGCCGCGGGGACCGGATGCGAGAACAACTCCGACGCGTTCTGCCAGGTGATCCGGCGCACCTCGTCGGCCGGCAGGCCGGCGAGCCCCGCCTGCGCGTTCGCCTGCGTGTCGGGCCAGGTCGAGTCGGCGTGCGGATAGTCGCTCTCGAGGCAGATGCGGTCGATCCCGATGTGGTGGCGCAGCGCGATGGTCGAGCCGAGGTCGATCGTGCAGAACCAGAAGTTGCGGCGCAGCGCGTCGATCGGTGACAGGTGCGGATCGTCCCAGCCGTGCGACCCGACCGCGGAGTGATCGAGCACATAACTCACCCGATCGATCAACATCGGCACCCACGAGATCCCGCCTTCGGAGAACGCGATCTTGAGGCCGGGGAACCGTGTCGGGATTCGCGCCCACAACCAGTCGGCCGCGCTGACGAGCGCGTTCACCGGGAACAGGCTCGTGTAGAGACCGAGCGGCGCACCCGGCGAGCGCGCCGCCGTCCACGACGACGAACCGTTGTGGAGGCACACGACCGTCCCGGTCTCCTCACACGCGCGGAGGAATGGATCCCAATGCGTCTCGTGCATCGACGGCAGCCGCAGGTCGACCGGATTCTCGGGGAACGACACCGCCTTGAACCCGCGGATTGCATTGCGCCGGACGTCGGCAGCGGCGACCTCGGGGTCGCACAGCCACGGAATCTGCAGCGGGATGATGCGGTCCGGATAGGGCCCGGCCCACTCCTCGAGGTGCCAGTCGTTCCAGGCACGCACGCACGCGAGCCCGAGATCGGCATCGGAGCCGCGCGAGAAGACGGTCCCCGCGAAGCCCGCGATGAGCGACGGGAAGCAGAGACTCGCATGAACCCCGTCGAGGTCCATGTCGCGGACGCGCTCGTGGATGTCCCAGCAGCCGCGCCGCATCTCGTCGAAGCGCGCGGGTTCCATGCTCCAGTCGGCCTTCGGACGCCCGACGACCGCGTTGAGGCCGACCTGGGGATAGAGGTTGCCTTCGAACTCCCAGGCTTCGCGGCCGTCGTCGAACGTCACGACGCGTGGCGCGCGGCCCTGGAACGCGCTCGGGAGGCGACCCTCGAAGAGATGCGCAGGCTCGATCAGATGATCGTCGACCGAGATGATCGTCAGCGTCGCCGGACGCGGCAACGGATCCGGCAGCAATGATGCATGCGGCGCGACGTTCACCGGTCGACCTCGGGTTCGTTCGTTCGTGGCTGGCTCCGCCACCGTAGACGGCTCGGGAGTCGGGCCGCACGTGGCGGGTTCAGGCGAACGGCGACGGGTGCGGACGCTGCGGCGGAATCGTGAGGAACGGTCGCGCCCACGTGTCCATCAGGTGTTCGAGCAGGGCTGCGGATCCGGGTTCGCCGACGAGGTTGTCGTCCTCGGCGGGATCGACGGCGTGGTCGAAGAGTTGGCAGGGCGTTCGGGCGTCCTCGTCGATCACGAGGCGGTGGTCGTCGGTCTCGAACGACGCGAAGCCCCAGTTCTCGCTGATCGCGACGCGCCGCGGTTCGGGATCGTCGCCGGCGAAATAGCCGAGCAGCGATCGCCCGGCGCTGTCGGGCGGGCCGGGCGCACCGGCCACCGCTCGAATGGTCGCCGGCACGTCGAGGTGTTCGATGAGATCATCGACGACGCGCGGCGCGCAACCCCCCGGGGGCCGAACGATCAGCGGCACGCGCACCGCGGGTTCGTACAACAGGCACTTCGACATCAGGCCGTGGTCGCCGGCCATCTCGCCGTGATCGCTCGTGTACACGACCCACGTGTCGTCGAGGATCCCGCGGTCACCGAGAGCCGCGACGATGCGGCCGACCGCGTCGTCGATGACGCTCACGTTCGCGAAGTAGGCGCGGCGCATGCCGGCAATCGCTTCGTCGGTCATCGTGTCGGTGTCGGACATCTGCAGCATTCCCCGTACGAGCCTGCCGTACGCGCCGAGATGATCGAGCGAGGGCCGAACCGTCGAACGCGGCGGGGTCGGGTGGACCGGTCCGTGACGTTCCACGGCTTCGGCCGGCGCGTCCCACGGGTCGTGCGGACCCGGGAAACCGACGAAGAGCAAGAAGGGTTGCGCGCTCGTACGCGTCTCGATCCAGCGGACCGCCGCATCGCCGTGCCACGTGTCGATGTAGTCCGACAACGGGAGAGGCGTCGGCGTGGCGTCCCACATCGGGACCCGTTTGGTCGCGTTCGTCCCGCGCTCGCCTTCGCCGTGATAGCTGCGGTCGGCGATGTGTCGTTCGTAGCGAGCGAGCAGGCCGCGATCGCGGAGATGATCGGTGTAACGGCTCGCGATCCCCGTGGTGAACTTGTCGCCGGTCTCGATCACCTCGGTGAAGCCACGCGCGTGCAGGTGCGGCGCGAGGTCGTCGACGTGCGCGACCTGGAGATCGTCGTCGCGCGTGAGGTGGGCCTTGCCCAGCATCGTGGTGTGATACCCGGCAGCCTGCATCGCGTGGAGGTACGTCGGGTGATCGCTCGGCACTTCCGCCCAGTTCGTGTAGACGCCGTGATCGCGCACGTACCGCTCGGTGAGGAACGAGGCGCGGGCGGGCATGCAGAGCGGTCCCTGGCAACTCACGCGCGAGAACCGCACACCTTCGACGGCCAAGGCGTCGAGGTGGGGCGTCGCCACCGTGAGATCGCCGGCACACCCGAGCACGTCGGCCCGATGCTGGTCGGCCATGATCAGCACGATGTTCGGCCGGTCGCTCATCGCTCCACCACTCCCACGGTCGATCACTCCACGACGCGCAGCGTCGACGGCACATCCATGCGGCGGAGGCGACGGATGTTCAGCAACGGTGCCAACGCGACGGCAATGAGGCCGAGCGCAGCCGCCGTCACCACCGTGGAGGTCGCCAGCATCGTCTCGATCGCGATCTCGGGCAGGGTCTGCGGGATGAGGTGCTCGATCAGCCAGCCGAGGAGCAGCCGCCCGAATCCGATGCCGAGCGCCGTTCCCAGCGCTCCCACGAGCACGCTCTCCACGGTCGCCATCCTCACGACGGTCCGCAGCGGCAGCCCGAACGCGAGCATGGTGGCGTGCTCCCGCCGGCGTTCGTCGACGCTGATGCTCGACGTGTTGTACGCGATCAGCAACGCGAGCAGCAGGATCGCGCCCTCGATCACTCGGAACACGCCGACGGCTTCGTCGATGCGCTCGCGTATCGACTCGGCCGACGCCGCGACGCCTTCGACCGACGCGATCCCCTCCTCGCCGAAGAACGACCTCTGGATCTGCGCGTCGGTGACCCCGGCGGCCGGCGCGGCGCTCACCGTGTTGACGATGCCGGCGAGGTTCGCGAGGTCGGCGTGCGTGAGATCGGCGAACGCGATGAAGCGGTACGGGTTCGGATGCACCGCGAGGACCGGAAGTTCGGTCTCGACGAACCGATAGCTCAGGCCTTCACGCAACGGGTGGCGCAACGTGACGGTATCGCCCGCGACCACACCGAGATCGGCCGCTGCCTTCTCGGCGATGACGAGACCGGCGACATCGCGGCGCAAGCTGCCGTCGATGGTCGTCGGTCGCCAGATCTCACTGTCGAAATCCACGAACGAGAGAAAGGTCTCGACCTCCTCGTCGGAGCCGGGAGCGGTGATCCACCCGCCGATCCGGAGCTCGGCTTCGGCGGTCGCGAACAACGGCGACGACATCACACCCTGCACCGTCGCCGACTCGGCGAGCGCGAAGGAGTCGAGGCCCACCGTGATGCGATCGGGCGAGTCGGAGAAGATCTCGGCATCGGCTCGGTCGATCGTCGCGATCATCGAATCGATCATCCCGACGAGGCTCACGAGCACCGTGAGTGCGGCCCCGATGCCGAGGGCGGTGAGCAACGTGCGGCGCGGCGTGCGGACGACGTTGCGGATCGGCATCTGCGTCGCGCTCGAGCCGGGGATCGGAAGCCGCCGCACGAGCGGCGCGAGCCCGCTGCTCGCGGTGCGGTGCGAGGTGCGGATCGCATCGATCGGAGCGACGCGCACGGCGCGCCACACCGGGAACACGGTCGCGACCATCGGGATCGCGAAGCCGAGGATCGCGCCGCGGACATAGATCCCACCCTGGAACGCGGTCTGCCACACCGGGAGCGGGAAGTACCCCTGGAGCAGCGATCGCATCGCCTCGTTGAGCACCAGGCCGACGACCACGCCGAAGCCGACCCCGAGTAGCGCGACTTCGGCACCGACCAGGAGCGGTCGGCGGGCGATGTGGGCAGGTGGTTGTCCCAGCGCCATCGCGATCCCGATCTCGCGCCGCTGCGACTCCACGATGCGAACCGTCAGGTTGAACGCCGCGAACGCTGCGCCGAGCAGGATCAGCGTCGCGAAGATGTCGTAGAACTGCTGATCTCCCTCGACGTCGTCGTAGAGCAGGCGCAGAGCGCGGTCGTCGGCCTGACGCTCGATCTCGAACCCGGAATCGGGGAACGCGGCCGCGAGCGCGTCGTCGATCTGCGCGACGAGGGCGTCGAGCCGCGCCTCCGAGTCGTCGAGATCCCGAAGTGTCAGCACGACCTCGTTCGCCTCGCCGGGCCGATCCGAATACCGCTGCAACCAGTCGAGGGGCGCGAACATGACGGCGAACTGGCGGGCGGCGAAGAGGTCGCCGCGCTCGCCGAGGACGATGAAGTACTCGGGCTGGAGCACGTGACCGACGTACTCGGCTTCGACCCCGCCCGCCAGCCGGACCGTGCCCGTGGGTGGGAGTTCGTACTCCTGCGCGAAGTGCTCGTCGAGCGCGAGGACGGGATCGCCGGCGTCGCCGGGGCGCAGCGCACGCCCCGCGGTCGCGTCGAGGCGCGACACTTCCGGACCGCCCGCGTCGACGCCGATCCCGACGAGGCGGCCACGCACGAGCACGGTCTGACCGGCGCTCGACGCGTCGACCTGCGTCGGGACAACCAGCCGGGCTTCGAGCGCCTCGATCGCCTCGACGTCAGGGATCGAGCGGACGGCGCGCTCGAGCGCTTCGGCGTCGAGACCCTCACCCGCGGCAACCGAGATCCGCAGGTCGTACATGTCGAGCGCGTCGTAGCTCGCGTCGTAGCTCGCGATTCGCCAACGCGAGACGCTCGACAGCCCCGAGAACGTTCCCGAGCCGATGCCGATGACGAGCGCGATCGCTGCCACCTGGAGCCAACGAGCGCGGAGGTCGCGATACGACCAACGCAGCCACATCGGCGCGCGCCGGCGCCGCTTGTTCGACACAGCAGGACGCGGGCTCCCGGGAGGAGGGCTACCGGCAGAAGTCGTCATCCGAGCCCGTTACCAGCGCAGGTCTTCGATGGCGATGCGGCCGCCCGACGGTGGGCCGTCGTTCACGACACGTCCGGAGCTCAACTCGACGACGCGATCGGCGGCCCGCGCGATCTCCCGATTGTGGGTCACGACGACGGTCGTCACCCCGGCGTGGGTCTGCTCGTGCAACAGCGCGAGGATCTGCACCCCGGTGTGGAAGTCGAGTTCGCCGGTCGGTTCGTCGGCGAGCAGGACGGGGTTGCCGCTCGCGAGGCCGCGTGCGATCGCGACGCGTTGGTGCTCGCCGCCCGACAGTTGATGCGGGAAGTGATCGAGGCGTTCGCCGAGCCCGACCCGGGTGAGCACCTCACCGGCCGCAGCGGTCGCCCCGCGCCCGGCGAGGTCGATCGCGAACTGCACGTTCTCGGCCGCGGTCAGGGCCGGGAACAGGTTGAAGGTCTGGAACACGAAGCTGACGTTGTGCCGTCGGAACCGCGCCAGCTCCGCGCGGGATGCCTCACCGAGCCCGACCCCGCCGATCGTCACCCGTCCCGTCGTGGCGACGTCGAGCGCGCCCATCAGGTTCAGGAGCGTCGTCTTGCCGCACCCCGACGGCCCGAGCACGACGACGAACTCGCCGGCCTCGACGTCGAGGTTCACCTCGTCGAGCGCCGTCACGACGTTGTCGCCGACCCGGTAGCGGCGCGCCACGTCGCGGAGTTCGATCACAGCCATGGGCACAGGTTGGACCGCCGCCGGCCTGCCGCGCCAGGCCCGAAGGTCACCCCGGGTCCCGAACCAGCGCCGCGAATGTATTGACATTCAAAGTGTCATATCCTACGGTGACGGCATGACACCCAACGTCGCTCGCCGCGTCGCGCTCATCGGCGACGCAGGGTTCTACGTCGGGCCGTCGCTCGCCCGCGAGCTCGCCCGGCGGGGCCACGACCTCGTGCTCGGCGATCCCGAGGCGGGTCTCGCCGCAGAGTTGTCCGACCTCGGCGCACAGGTCGAGGTCGTCGCCGGTGTGCGCGACCTCGCGGATCCCGATTCGGCAACGCGCCTCGTCGCCGCCGCTCGCGAACGGTTCGGCCGGATCGATGCCGCCGCCGCCTTCTCGGGCCGCGTCATCACCGGGCGCTTCGTGGAGTCGACCGTCGACGACCTCCATGCCGCGGTGCGCGGCTGCCTCGAGGCGCCGTATCACTTCCTGCGCGCCGTCGTCCCGGAGATGGTCGAACGCGGCGGCGGGCAGGTCCTGCTCATCACGAGTGCGGCCGGCGCACGACCGACCCCCGGCGCGCCCCTCTACTCCGCGGCGCGGGCCGGAGCGACCATGCTCGCCAAGAACGTCGCCGGCGAGGTCGCAGCGACCGGCGTCCAGGTGAACGCGGTCGGCACGAACTTCATGGACTTCCCCGAGTTCCTCCGGGCGTCGGGTGCGACCGACCCCGAGGTGCGCGCCAAGGTCGAACGCCAGGTCCCCATGCGTCGCCTCGGGACCGTGGAGGAGTTCGCGTCGTTCTGCATGCCGTTCCTCGACGGGACGAGCGGCTTCACCACCGGCCAGTTCGTCGCGTACGCCGGCGGCTGGGCCTGAAAGGAACGACCGTGGCCGACCTCCTGCTCGACTCCCTCCAGCGTCGGATGCGCACGATGCACGGGCTCTACTACCAGGCCGTCGACACGATGGGCCTCGAGCACGTGAACCACTTCGAGCGCGAGGGCGTGCTCCCGATCGCGTTCTCGCTGTTCCACTACACCAACATGGAAGACGCCTGCTTCATGATGATCACCGGCATCGCGCCGGTGTGGAACGACGACTGGCAGACCCGCGTCGAGATGGCGATCGACGACCACGGCAAACACCGCACGGTCGACGAGATGGTTCACCAGCGCATCGGCGACTTCGAAGCGTTCAAGGCGTACCAACGCGCGGTGTTCGACCGCACCGAAGCGTGGCTCGACGAACTCGACCCCGCGCTCTTCACGAAGGTGCTCGTCCCGCGTCCG
This sequence comes from Actinomycetota bacterium, assembly GCA_005779345.1. Taxonomy (GTDB): domain Bacteria; phylum Actinomycetota; class Acidimicrobiia; order IMCC26256; family PALSA-610; genus SXJQ01. Next base: position 7,262 of record SXJQ01000132.1, on the reverse strand, counting down.
TTCCCGCCCCAGGTCGCGTCGACCTACAGCGCACGGGTCGCCGGCCCCGACGGCATCACCGTGCTCGACGCCACCGAGTGCTGGCTCTATCAGCACGGCCTGCGTCACATGGGCGAGATCGAGCTCGCCCGCGGCCTCGTCGGTCTCGGCGGCATGACCAGCTGACGACGCAGTCGATACCCTGGGCGCACCGACGACTCCTGGAGCGCCCCATGTCGCAGTCCGCAGAGCACCCTCCGGCAGCGCCGGACCTGATCGTCCGCAACGGGACCATCGTCGACGGCACGGGTGCACCCCGATTCGTCGGCGATGTCGCCGTGCGCGACGGCGTCATCGTCGCCGTCGGAGACCTCGGCCCGGGAGCGACGGCCGGCGCGACCGCAACGACGGAGATCGACGCGACGGGAATGATCGTGACCCCCGGTTTCGTCGACCATCACACGCACTACGACGGTCAGGTCACCTGGGACCCCCTGCTCGAGCCGTCGTCGGGTCACGGCGTCACGACGATCGTCACCGGCAACTGCGGTGTCGGCTTCGCACCGGTCCGCCCCGACGGTCACGCGCAACTCATCGCCCTGATGGAGGGCGTCGAAGACATCCCCGGGAGCGCGCTCACCGAGGGCATCACCTGGGGTTGGGAGAGCTTCCCCGAGTACCTCGACACGCTCGAGGGGCATCGCTGGTCGGTCGACGTCGCGACCCAGATCGCACACAGCGCGGTGCGCGTGTACGTCATGGGCGACCGCGGCGCGAACAACGAGGCGGCCACGGCCGACGACATCGCGGCGATGGGTCGCATCACCCGCGAAGCGATCGAGGCAGGGGCGCTCGGCTTCTCCACGTCCCGCACGCTCGGGCACACGACACGCGACGGCATTCCCGTGCCGGGCACGTTCGCGTCCGAAGACGAACTCTTCGGCATCGTGGCCGAGATGAGCCGCGCCTCGACACCTTCACGCTTCGAAATCGCCGAACTGGGTGCCGCCGGCGAGGACCCCGAAGGATTGCTGAAGGAACTCGACTGGATGCGGCGCGTCTCGATCGAGTTCGGACAGAAGATCACCTACCTGCTACTCCAGTTCCCGAGTGCCCCCGAGCTGTGGCGCGAACAGCTCGCGCGCACCGAACAGGCCAACGCCGACGGTGCCGACATCGTCGTGCAGGTCGCGAACCGACCCTTCGGGATGCTCATCGGCTTCCCGAGTTACCACGCGTTCATGAAGCGACCGACGTTCGCGGCGCTCGCCGCCCGACACCCCGGCCTCGGCGAGCTGGCCGCGGAGCTCCGCAAGCCCGAGGTCAAGGCGGCGATCCTCGCCGAATCCGACACCGCCGACAGCGGGAACCACTACGAGGGGCTCGCATTCCTCGTCCAGGGACAGCTCGCATCGCTCTACCCACTCGACGACGTCGACTACGAGCCGACCCCCGACCGCAGCGTGGCCGCGCTCGCGGCCGCGGCCGGCCGCGAGCCGCTCGAGTTCCTCTACGACCTGTTGCTCGAGGACGACGCCCAGAACCTGTTGATGCTCCCGTTCTTCAACTACTGCGACGGCGACCACGAGGCGCTGCGAGCGATGATGGAGCATCCGGCCACCGTGCTCGGGCTCGGCGACGGCGGCGCGCACTGCGCGCTCATCTGTGATGCCTCGATGCCCACCTACATGCTCGCCCATTGGGTTCGCGACCGAACGCGCGGCCCGCGCATCGAGCTCGAGGCCGCGGTCAAGATGCTCAGCCGTGACGGTGCCGACCTGTACGGCCTCGGCGACCGCGGCACGATCGCGGTCGGCCAGAAGGCCGATCTCAACGTGATCGACCTCGACCGCGTCGACCTCGAGCGGCCCCGCGCGGTCGACGACCTCCCTGCCGGTGGGCGTCGCCTCTTGCAGCACGCCCGCGGCTACGTGGCGACGATCGTGAGCGGCGAGATCACGCGCCGCGACGGCGTCGACACCGGCGCTCGACCCGGGCGCCTCGTGCGTGGCGCGCGCTGAGGTTCAGGGCCCACTGAGGTTCAGGGCCCACTGAGGTTCAGGGCCCGCTGAGGTTCAGGGAACGGGCAGTCCGAGCAACCGACAGGTGATCTCGGCCACCGGGTTGTGCACGGCCATGTCGGGGAACTCCATCATCTCGGCGAGCCGGATCATCACGAGCGTGAAGTGGAACCCGGCGAGCTGCTCGTAGAACTCGACGTGCGACGCCGGTCGTCCGAGACGTGACTCCCACACCGCGATCGTCTCCGCCGGGTCGAGCATCCCGGGGAGCATCGGCGCCCCGACGCCGTCGGTGCTGTAGCGCTGGAGGAAGAGCCACCAACCGAGATCCGACTCGCAGTTGCCGAGCGACACCATCTCCCAGTCGAAGACACCGACGACCTCGGTGCCGCGGAACATCTGGTTGCCCGGGCGGGCGTCGCCCCAACAGAGGTCGACGTGGGCGCCGTCGTCGGGCCAGGTTGCTACGAGCCGCTCGAACGCGGGGTGCGCGACCGGGTGGCGTTCGCCCGCGGTCGCCCATTCGAGGAAGTGGCGGAAGTATCCCTGTCGCTGTTCGGGGCCGAGCGCGCCGTGGTGGCGCTTGTCGAGGTGCCCGAACCCCGCGGCGCGCCAGTCGACGCGACCGACTCGGGTCATCGCGTCGACGGCGTGTTCGTGCCACTCGCGGCGCGCCTCGGGGGTCATGTCGACGACGAAACCTTCGACGGTGTACGGCGGGTTGTCGCCGGGGACCTGGCCGTCGAGGCGCTCCATGACGAAGAACGGCTGGCCGAGCACCTCGGGGTCGGCTTCGGCCCACAGCACGCGCGCGACCGGAACGTCGGAGTGCTCGGCGAGCAGCTTCATCGACAGGTACTGCTGTTCGATGAGGTCGATCTCGGGGAACAGCGCATGGGTCTGCGGCTGGCTGCGCAGCACCATCGGCACGGCATCGGGCGCATCGCCCCATCGTGCGTTCAGCAGGAACGTCTCGTTGGAGAATCCACTCGCCTGGGGCACCACCAGGTCGGTGACCTCGACACGGTCGACGCCGAGGCGGGCGGCGAGCCAGCGTTCGAGCACGCTGCGAATGAGTTCGGGATCTCGCTGTCCGACGACGGGCATGGTCGCGCACCTCGGTCACTGGGAAGTCGATGGGCCAATGACCATATCCAGCGACGCACACCGGCGATTGCGCGCTCGGGGCCGCAACGGCGATCCTGGGGCATGACCGACGCCGGGTTCGACCTCACCGACCGGATCGCGATCGTCACCGGCGGCAGCCGCGGGCTCGGGCGCGAGATGGTGCTCGCGTTCGCCGACCACGGGGCGCACGTCGTGATCGCGAGCCGAAAGCTCGACAACTGCGAGATCGTCGCCGAGGAGGTCCGCTCACGCGGTCGGCGCGCGCTCCCGTTCGCGTATCACGCGGCGAGCTGGGACGACGCCGACCGGCTCGCCGCGGCCGCCTACGCCGAGTTCGGGACCGTCGACATCCTCGTGAACAACGCCGGGATGTCGCCGCTCTACCCGAGCGTCGACGCGGTGAGCGAGGAGCTCTTCGACAAGGTGATGGGGGTCAACCTGAAGGGACCGTTCCGGCTGTCGGCGGTGGTCGGCACGCAGATGGCGGCCGGGCGCGGTGGGAGCATCATCAACGTGTCGTCGACGGCGAGCCAGCGGCCGAGTCCGACCGAGCTCGTCTACGGCGCCGCCAAGGCCGGGGTGAACAACCTGACCTACGGGCTCGCCCGAACCTTCGGGCCGAACGTGCGCGTGAACTGCATCGTCCCCGGCCCGTTCCTGACCGACATCTCCAAAGCCTGGGACATGGACCAGTTCGACCGGGCCGCCAGGTCGGGCATCGCGCTGCAGCGCGGCGGCGAGCCCCACGAGATCGTCGGTGCCGCGCTCTACCTCGCAAGCGATGCGAGCAGCTTCACGACCGGCGCGCTGCTCAACGTCGACGGCGGTGTCCGCTGAACGATCCCGACCGCCCCGAGGCGCACCGAACAGTCGCTTCGTACTGCCGGATCTGCGCCGCGTCGTGCGGCAGTGTCGTGCGCGCCGCGGGCGAGCGGGTGATCGAGGTTCGTGGCGATCCCGACCATCCGATCTCGCGGGGCTACACGTGCCCCAAGGGCCGCGCGCTCCCGCTGCTCCACCATCATCCCGATCGGCTCGATCAGCCCCGGTCGCGCGGGGTCGCGGATACGTGGCGAGCGACGCTCGGCGACCTCGCCGACGCGTGCACGGCGATTCGAGCGCAGCATGGCGCCGAGGCGATCGGCGCGTACCTCGGGACGGGGCTGGCGTACGACGCCGCGGGCTGGACCGCCGCGTCCGGATGGCTCGCGACGATGGGCTCCACGCGGCTCTACACGCCGGCGACGATCGACAACGCGCCCGTGCTCCTCGCCGCCGAGATCGTCGCCGGTCACCCGCAGGCAAATCCGGTGTGCGACTTCGAACGCACCCAACTCCTGGTGATCATCGGGTCGAACCCGGTCGTGTCGCACGGCTACGGCACGGCGATGTCGGATCCGATCGTGCGCCTGCGCTCGGTCCGCGAGCGCGGCGGAGCGGCCTGGGTCGTCGATCCGCGCCGCACCGAGACCGCGGCGGTCGCCGACCGCCACCTCGCGACGCGCCCAGGTTCGGATGCGACGCTGCTCGCCTGGCTCGTGCGCGAGGTGCTCGCGGGCCCCCTCACCGCCGAGGCGGCGGCGTCGACAGCGGCCGGCGACCGCGAACGGCTCGCCGCGGCAGTCGCGTGGGCGACGCCCGCGGTCGCGACCCTCGCCACCGGAGTGGCGCCCGGCGATCTCGCGGAACTCGCTGCCGCGGTGCGGGTTGCGAACGGCCGGATGGCACTCTGGTGCGGCACAGGCGTCACGATGGGCCGGTACGGTCTCGAGGCCGAACTGTTGCGCTGGGCGTTGCTCGCGCTCACCGGTTCGCTCGACACCGCCGACGGGATGCGCTTCCACCGCGGGTGTTCGTTCGTGCTCCGTCGATCGCGTCGCGCACCGACGCCGCGGCCGGGACCGGCGAGCCGCCCCGAGTTGCCGCTCCGGTTCGGCCAGCACCCGTGCGTGTCGCTCGTCGACGAGATCGAGGCCGGCAACCTCCGTGCGCTCATCGTGGTCGGAGCGAACCCGCTCGCGGCGTTCCCCGAACCCGACCGGACCGCGGCTGCACTGGCAAGCCTCGACGTGCTCGCGGTCGCCGATGTCGTCGCCGGGCCGCTCAGCGATCTCGCGACGCACGTCTTGCCGGTGGCGGCCCAACTCGAACGACCCGATATCCCGCTCCACGAGCCCGTAGCGCTCGCCGCGGGAACGGCGTACACGCCGGCGGTCGTCGCGCTCGGCGGCGACCGACGCCCCGCGTGGTGGGTGTTCGCCCGCCTCGCGCACCTCGTCGACGCGATCGAACTCTTCGGCGGCGACCCCGACCATCTCGACGCGAACGACGTCCTCCGACAGGTCGCCGCGCGCGGCGCGATCGACTTCGACTCGGTCGTCGCGGCAGGACCGCACGGTCTCTCCCATGGCGATGAGGTCGGTTGGGTCCGTGCCGCGCTGCTCGACGGTGCGCCATGGCGGATCGCCGACTCGGTCCTGCTCGACGGTCTCCGCTCGCTCGGCGGCCGCGGCGACGCCTGGCCGACCCTCGTGATGGTCCCACGCCGGCGGATGCACGCGAACAACTCGGTGAACGACCCCCGCGATCCTGCCGGCGCCCCACCGCCGGTGCTCATCCACCCGAACGAGGCGCTCGCCCGCGGGATCGACGACGGCGACCGCGCGCTGATTCGCAGTGCGCACGGCGAGGTCGACGCGATCGTCCGCCACGATCCGTCGCTCCTCCCCGGCGTCGTGTCGATGGCCCACGGCGATCCCCGCTGCAACCCTGGCGCGCTCACGAGTCGGCGAGCCGATGTCGATCCGCGTACGGGCATGCCGCTGATGTCGGGGGTCACAGTCGAGCTCGTGCGCGATCGTCCCGGGCACCGATAGCCTGCGCCGCCATGAAGGAGCTCATCTACCACCGCCAACTCCTGCCGGCCGCCGACCGCCACCCCGACAAGGTCGGGTTCGTCGACGGGCCGCGGTCGTCGACGTACGCACAGCACGTCGAACGATGCAGTCGCCTCGCGAACGCGCTCGCCTCCGAACTCGGTGTCGCGCGCGACGACCGTTTCGCGGTCATGGCACTCAACAGCCTGCCGTACCTCGAGTTGTGGCACGCGGCGTTCCTCGGTGGCGGGGTCATCAATCCGCTCAACCTGCGGCTCGCGCAGAAGGAACTCGTATACATCCTCCAGGACTCGGGCTCCAAGGTCTGCTTCGTCGACGGGTTCTTCGCCCCGCTCATCGATCAGGTCCGCGCCGAGGCCGGACTCGAGCACGTCGTCCTCATCGGCGATGGCGACCTCCCCGGCGCGATCGCCTTCGACGACCTCGTCGCCGCCGGATCGCCCACCGTCCCCGACGAGCCCGAAGAAGACGACGCGGTCGTCCTCATGTACACGGGCGGTACGACCGGGTTGCCCAAGGGCGTGCTGCTCGACCAGCGCGCCGAGATGCTCAACCTCTACCACGTCTCGTTGATGTGGAGCTTCGACGACTCGTTCGTGTATCTGCACCAGACGCCCATGTTCCACGCGGCATCGATGGGCGGCATCCTCGGGATCCCCGCGACCGGCGGCACCTCGACGTTCGTGCCGTCGTTCGACCCGGCCCGGGTGCTCGATGCGATCGAGGAGCACCAGGTCACGATGACGGTGATGGTGCCCACCATGATCGGCCTGCTCATGATGCACCCGGCGTACTCGCCCGAACGGCTGGCATCGCTCACGACGCTCACGTACGGCGCGTCGCCGATGCCCCAGGCGGTGCTCGCTCGAGTGCTCGCCGACCTCCCGGAGGTCGACATGTACCAGGGCTACGGCATGACCGAATCGGCCGCGGTGCTGACGGCGCTCGGGCCCGAGGAGCACCGCCGCGGCGACGACCTACTCCGATCCGCCGGCAAGCCGTTGTTCGGGGTGGTCGTCTCGATCCAGGACCCCGACGGCAACCTGCTCCCGACCGGCGAATCGGGCGAGGTCTGTGCCCGCGCCGGGAACTACATGCGCGAGTACTGGAACAAGCCCGAGGCGACGGCCGAGGCGTTCCGCGGCGGCTGGTACCACACCGGCGACGCCGGCTACCTCGACAGCAACGGCTACCTGTTCCTCGTCGATCGCGTCAAGGACATGATCGTCACCGGGGG
>SXJQ01000131.1 GCA_005779345.1 Actinomycetota bacterium | reverse complement strand
GTAGGTATAGCCATTAACACACAACGCTATAACAGACCCTTGCCTAACCACTGCAATATGATGCCATACCCCATACGGTAATTCATTCGTAGAATACCCAACGTGACCAACACCATCAATCCATACCCATGAACCAACATAACCATTTTGATATATTAGCGAAATCTCATTAATATCTGCCGAAGAATCCCCTTCATATTGAACAATTCGCCTACTTGAACCTTCTGTAAATGTATCAGGGGTGAACATCACCCAACATTCTAAGGTGAAGTCAGATAAAGGCACATTCTGGCATTTACCCCGAAGCGCACCAGTTCCATTAAAATAGGCAGATATATTGTTACGCCCATGTATCCCAGTAGAATACTTTACCGTATTACTCGCCGGCGAGCAGCGTGTCGACGAGGCGCGACATGACGTCGGCTCGGAGTACCGGGTCGTCGCCCTACACCACGTGGACGGCCGCGTCAGCCATCACATTCCTCGAACACTTCGGCCAGGATCGCCTCGACGGTCCGACACACGCGCTCCGCGCCGGCCACATCGGAGGCGGTGACGAGCCGATACCCGTGCCAGAGCGCCCACGCGACCGACGCGAGTTCGGTCGACCGATCCGTGCCGGGGGCCAGCCACAACGCCGGATGGTCGGCGCGGGCGGGGATCGGGAGGTCGGAGGCGACCACGACCTGATCGGCGGCGTAGCCGGCCGCGACCGCGGCCGCCGCCCCGGCGGCCGAACGGACGAACGCCGCGCCATCCTGCGCGGCCTCGTGCGCAGTGTCGTGCGCGGCGTGGAGGTCGACACCGGCCGCGCGTCCACCGGTGGCGTCGGGGACATCGAACCAGACCTCGGGGCGGTCGACGACCAGTGCCCGGGATCGCGTGTCGACCACTTCGGTGCCGAGCCGAACGGTCGGGAACGGCACGACCGGTGCTCCGAGCGGTGCGGCGGCGGTCATCGACTCGAACCTACCGGAGGGTGCCCGCGGTCCGCCGCCGCCCGACGAGCACGAGGCCGACCAGCACGACCGCAAACGCGAGGCCCCGCGCGTCGAGTTCGAGGGGGACCTGTTCGGCGGTGCGTGCGACGACCCTGACCCAGCCGAGCATCACCTGGCACGGCCACAACAAGGCGTCGGCCAGGCGCGGCGGCAGCCCGTCGGCGACCACCGTGGCGACCAACCCGTAGATCGTCAGTGGCTCGGCGGCCGGCACCGCGAGCAGGTTGGCGACGGGCGCCACCGCAGGAACCGACCCGAACTCGACGACGAGCATCGGCGCGACGGCGAGTTCGGCCGCGATCGTCACCGCGAGCGCGTCGCGGACGGCGGTTGGCCCGGCCAACCGCGCGGCGATGCGCCGCGAACCCACGACGATGCCCGCCGTCGCCGCGACGCTGAGGCGAAATCCGACCGAATGCAGCAGTTGTGGTTCGTACACGAGCAGCGCGAAGACCGCGAACGCCAGCGCGCGTGCCGGCGCGAGCTCGCGTCCGGCGAGACGCGCCAGCATCACGACGAGCGTCAGCGCCGACGCTCGCATGACCGACGGCTCGAAACGCGTCGCGGCAGCGAACACCACGACGACCGCGGTGCCCAGCGCGGCGCGGCCGCCCATCGACAGGCGTCGGAGCGCAGGACCGGCCAGGGCCAGCACGAACGCCACGTTGGCGCCCGACACCGCGAGCAGGTGGGTGAGCCCGGCGGCCCGGAACGCGTCGCGTGTCTCGGCATCGACGTCGTTGGTGTCGCCGAGCAGGAAGCCGAGGAGCAGCGCCCGGTCGGCAGCGGGGAGCGCGCTCGCGCCCCGTTCGATGCGCGATCGCAGCCGGTCGCCGACGAGGAGGTGTGGTGCGCGCGCGGGTTCGAACGCCACGATCTCCGCTTCCTCGAGGGTCGCCGCGGCACCGGCCGCGAGCGCGACGCGGTCGGCGGGATCCAAACTCGTCAGCGTCCCGCGGACCGTCACCCGGTCGCCCAGGCGGACCACGCGCAATCGCAGCGACTCGCGCCCCGATGCGCGCACGGCGACCGTCCGGCGCAATGGCCGACCATCGATCCGCGCGGCCGCGATCACGATCGATGTCGCGAACGGATGACCGCGTGGCTCGTCGTCGACGATGCCCTCGAGCACGACCGGGCTCGGCGGCCACCCGGCGACGGGCCACACGCGCGCGCCCGCCGCCCGCGCCCCGAGCCCCGTACCGAGCACGACCGCCGCGACCAACGCCAGGGTCACGCGGCGACGCCCACGCACGAACCAAGCGGTCGCGAAGCCGGCGATGCCGACCACGACGAGACCGCCGGCCCAGGGCCGACGTTCACCGAGCGCGATCCCGACGACGAGCGCGCCGGTCGCGGCGACGGGCGCGAGCGACCCGATCGGGCGCGCACGAACGGCGAGGGGACGCATCGCCGCGTTCATACGACGACCAGGTCGCGCAGGTCAGCGAACCGCGCGTCGCCGATGCCACGCACCGAGCGGAGGTCGTCGACCGAGCCGAACCCGCCGCGCCGGTCGCGCTCGGCGATGATCGCTGCCGCCAGCGTCGGGCCGATCCCCGGGAGCTCCTCGAGTTCCGCGAGCGTCGCGGTGTTGAGATCGACCGGGCCGACCGAACCCGCGCCGGCGGCGGGATCCGTCACGTCGTGAGCACCGCCGGTCGGCAACGCGGGCGTCGGTGGATCGCCGACCAGGGCGACGAGCACGCGATCGCCGTCGGCCACGGGCGCAGCGAGGTTGAGGCGATCGAGGTCGGCATCGGCACGCGGCCCGCCAGCCGCGTCGATCGCGTCGACGACGCGCGCGCCCGACGACAGGCTCACCACGCCCGGACGAACGACTGCGCCGGCGACGTGCACGACCACGACGCTCGGCACGGGGATCGTCGGTGGAGCGGTCGTCGCGCCGAAGTCTTCCGCAGCGCCCGCCACCGATGTCGTGGTGACGACGGCCGTCGCCGGCGCGGCCGGAATCCGGCTCGCACCGCGGTACCAGTAGAAGCCCGCCGCGACGGCGATCGCTCCCAACACGAGCGCACCGGCCCGCGGGTCGTCGCGCCACGCAGCGATCCGGCGGAGCCACGGATCGCGGCGGCGGGGCGTGAACGGCTCGGGGCGAGGTTCGGGGATCACAGCCACCTCCCGGGGGCGCGAGCGATCGCGGCCAACTCGGGGAAGTGCTGGGGGAAGTCGCGGCACCGTAGCCTCACCTCACGATCCGACCAAACCGAACCCACGTCTCGACCGTGTCGTCTCCGACCGGCCGGATTCGTCCGGTACAGCACCCGAGGAGGCCGACATCGCCCGCATTCCCCGCTCGACGACCGCCGCGGTGTTGCGTTTCGCAGCGGGTGGCCTCGCCGCGCTCGTGATCCTCGCGGTCGGTGCCGTGATCGTGCTGCGCGACACCGCGCGCGACGAGGCGGTCCGCGATGCCGAGTCGACCACGCGGCTCATCGCGACCGCAGCGATCGCCCCGGCCCTCGACTCGGCGATCCTCACGCTCGATCCGGCGGGCATCGCCGCGCTCGACCGTGTGACCGCGCGGCTCGACGAGACGAACCTGCAGCGCATCAAGATCTGGGCCGCCGACGGCACGATCGTGTATTCCGACGACGCTCGCCTCATCGGCTCGAACTTCGCGCTCGACGACGAGGAACTCGCCGTGTTGCGTTCGGGCGGGATCGACGCGGGCGTCAGCGATCTCGCAGAACCCGAGAACCGATACGAGCCACCCGACCAGCCGCTCGTCGAGGTGTACACGAAGGTGACGGCGCCGGGCGGGACACCGCTGCTGTTCGAGGCCTACTACCGCGATCGCGACGTCGCCGCCAGCGCGTCGATCATCTCGCAGCGCTTCGTCCCCGTGGCCGTCGGCGCGCTGGTCGTCTTCGCGCTCGTACAGATCCCGCTCGGGATCCGACTCGCCCGCCGCATGCGCGCCGCGCAGTCCGAACGCGAGACACTGCTCCGCCAGGTGATCGAATCGCAGAGCAACGAGCGGCGCCGCATCGCGGCGGATCTCCACGACGGCGTCGTGCAGGACCTCGCGGGGGTCTCCTTCACGATCGCCGCGGCATCCGATGCGCTGAGCGATACGAGCGTCGACACGAGGATCGCGCGGTCGCTCGACGACGCGGCGCGATCGACGCGCCGCGGGATCCAACAGCTCCGCACGTTGCTCGTCGACATCTACCCCCCGAACCTGCGCGAAGCGGGACTACCTGCCGCCCTCCAGGACCTCCTGGCCCCGTTGCGCAGCGCCGGGATCACGACCGACTTCGTATGTCCCAACGAGCTGACGCTCCCCGAGGAACACGAGGCGCTCCTCTACCGAACCGCGCACGAAGGTCTGCGCAACGCCCTGCGGCACGCTCGTGCCCACCACGTCGCGCTCGAGGTCGCGCAGACGGGAGCGATCGTCGCGGTGGTCGTACGCGACGACGGCATCGGCTTCGACCCATCGGCGGCGCCGCCGTCGGACCACTTCGGGTTGCGAGCCCTCGCCGACGTCGCGGCCGCGACCGACGCGCACCTCACCATCGATTCACGTCCCGGCGTCGGAACGACGGTCCGGCTCGAGTTCGGAGTCCCGGCATGATTCGCCTCGTCCTGGTCGACGACCATCAACTCGTCCGCGACGGCCTCGCGCAGCTCCTCGGCGGAGTCGACGACTTCGAGGTCGTGGGGCTCGCTGCCGATGGTGCCGAGGCATGCGCGGCGGTCGAATACCACCGGCCCGACATTGTGTTGATGGACCTCTCGATGCCAGGGTGCGACGGCATCACCGCGACGCGACGGCTGAGGGGGCTCGCACCCGACGTGCGCGTACTCGTACTCACGTCGTTCTCGGATCGCAACCGGATCGTCGAGGCGATCGACGCGGGCGCGGTCGGCTACATCCTGAAGGACAGCGAACCCGACGACCTCGTGCGCGCGATCCGATCGGCCGCGCGGAACGAGTCGCCGCTCGACCCACGCGTGGCGCGCACCCTGATCGACCGGCATCGCGAATCGGGGACGACCGACGTGCAGCTGACCCCACGCGAGCGCGAGGTGCTCGCCTGCATCGCGGAGGGGCTCCCGAACAAGCTCATCGCGCGTCGGCTCGGTATCGCCGAGAAGACGGTCAAGGCACACCTCACCAACGTGTTCCAGCGGATCGGTGTCACCGACCGCACGCAGGCAGCACTCTGGGCACGCGAGCGCGATCTCGGCGCCACACCACTCACCTGACGACGAAGTTCACCATGCGGCCGGGGACGACGACCGTCTTCACGATCTGCTTGCCGGCGAGGTGCTCGGCGATACGCGCGTCGGCGAGCGCCGCCGCTTCGAGCGCCGCCGCATCCGCGTCGGGCGCGACGGCGAGCTTGGCGCGCACCTTGCCGTTGACCTGCACGGGGATCTCGACCGTGTCGGCGACGAGCAGCGCCGGGTCGGCGACGGGGAACGGCTCATAGGCCAGCGACGCGTCGTGCCCGAGGCGGTGCCACAGCTCCTCGGCGACGTGCGGCGCGAGCGGTGCGAGCATCAGCACCGACGCCTCGGCAACCGAGCGCGGAGCGCTGCCGGTCGCCTCGACCTCGCGGGTCAACGCGTTGTTGAGCTCGAACAGTCGCGCGATCGCAGTGTTGAATCCGAGACTCGCGTAATCGTGACGGACCGCGTCGATCGTCTTGTGCAACAGACGTTCGAGGGCCGCACTCGGCGCGAGGTCTGCGACGCGCGCTTCGCCGGTGTTCTCGTCGATGCAGTTGCGCCACAGCCGCTGCAAGAAGCGGTGGACTCCGACGACGTCGCGCGTGTTCCACGGTCGCGACGCATCGAGTGGACCCATGAACATCTCGTACATGCGGAACGTGTCGGCGCCGTACTCCGCGCACATCTCGTCGGGGGTGACCACGTTCTTCAGGCTCTTGCCGATCTTGCCGTACTCGCGCGAGACACGCTGGTCGCCGAAGAAGTACTCGCCGTCGCGTTCTGCGACCTCGCTCGCCTCGACGTACACCCCGCGTTCGTCGGTGTAGGCGTAGGCCTGGATGTACCCCTGATTGAAGAGCCGTTGGAACGGTTCGGGCGCGCTGACATGTCCGAGGTCGTAGAGCACCTTGTGCCAGAACCGCGCGTACAGGAGGTGCAGCACCGCGTGCTCGACCCCGCCGACGTACAGGTCGACCGTACCGAAATCGTTGCCGTCGTTCGTCCAGTACTGCTCGGTCGCGCGATCGACCATCGCGTCTTCGTTGGTGGGATCGAGATAGCGCAGGTAGTACCAGCAGGAGCCGGCCCACTGCGGCATCGTGTTGACCTCGCGGCGGTAGGTGCGAAGGCCGTCGCCGAGGTCGAGGTCGACCGTCGCCCACTGCTCGGCGCGTGCGAGCGGCGGCGCGGGGAGCGCGTCGGGATCGTCGCTCGTCGCGGGCTCGAAGTCGGTCATCTCGGGCAGTTCGACGGGTAGCAACGCGTCGGGGAGCGCGAGCGGACCGTGTTCGTCGTACACGATCGGGAACGGTTCGCCCCAGTACCGCTGGCGGCTGAACAACCAGTCGCGCAGCTTGTAGGTGATCGTGCCGGTCCCCACGCCGCGGGCCTCGAGCCAGCCGATGATCGTGCGCTTGGCATCGGCCACGCCGAGGCCGTTCAGGTCGATCTCGTCGTTCGCGCTGTTGATCGCGGGACCGTCGCCGGTGAACGCGGTGCCGTCCCACCCGTCGGGGGCCTGCACGGTACGCACGATCGGCAGGTCGAACGCCTCGGCGAACTCCCAGTCGCGATCGTCTTGTCCGGGGACGGCCATGATCGCGCCGGTGCCGTAGCCCATGAGCACGTAGTCGGCGATGAAGACCGGGATCTGGCGACCGTTCGTGGGGTTCACCGCGAACGCGCCGGTGAACACGCCGGTCTTCTCGCGCCCTTCGGCGGCGCGCTCGACCTCGCTCTTCGCGGCGGCGAACGCCCGGTACGCGCGCACGGCCTCGGGCGGCGTGCGCGCGGCGCCGAACACGCCGCGCCAGTTGCCGAGGCGGCCGGTGTCGACGTCGACGAGGTCGCTCCCGTCGGGCCAGTCGTTCGGCACGATCGCGTCGACGAGCGGGTGCTCCGGTGCGAGCACCATGTACGTCGCGCCGAACAACGTGTCGGGGCGGGTCGTGAAGACCGCGATCGCGGCGTCGTGCCCGACGACCTCGAAGTCGACCTCGGCACCTTCGCTCCGACCGATCCAGTTGCGTTGCATCAACTTGATCGAGTCGGTCCAGTCGAGGTCGTCGAGATCGGCGAGGAGTCGATCGGCGTATTCGGTGATGCGCAACATCCACTGCTTCAGCGGGCGCTTGTAGACGGCGAAGTTGCCGCGCTCGCTGCGACCGTCGGCGGTGACCTCCTCGTTGGCGAGGACGGTGCCGAGCCCCGGGCACCAGTTGACGGGCGCCTCCCCGACGTACGCGAGGCGTTTCGAGTCGATGTAGCTCCGGCGCGCCATGGCGTCGCGTTCGGCCCACGGAACCCCGTCGTCGTCGGGCAATCGCGTCCCTACGTCGAGTTCGGCGACGAGTTCGTCGACGTGGCGGGCGCGATCGTTGGACCGGTCGTACCAGGCGTTGAAGATCTGGAGGAAGATCCATTGCGTCCAGCGGTAATAGGCGACGTCGGTGGTGCTCACGCCCCGCCGTGGGTCGTGCCCGAGCCCCAACGCGCGGAGCTGAGCCTTGTAGGTCGTGATGTTCTGTTCGGTGGTGACGCGGGGGTGCTGGCCGGTCTGCACCGCGTACTGCTCGGCGGGCAGCCCGAAGGCGTCGAAGCCCATCGCGTGCAGCACGTTGCGTCCGTTCATGCGCTGGAAGCGTGCATAGACATCGGTGCCGATGAAGCCGAGCGGATGGCCGACGTGCAGGCCCGCGCCGCTCGGATACGGGAACATGTCGAGCACGAACAGCTTCGGCAGGCCCGCCCGCTCGGCGTTGACGTCGCCGAGCAGCGCCCCGCGCGGGTTCGGGGTCCAAAAGGTGCGTTCGGTCTCCCATCGGTCTTGCCAGCGAGACTCGAGGTCGCGCGCGAGCGTGGCGCTGTAGCGGTGCTGCGGCGTGTCGTCGTTCGTCATCGGCTGGCGAGGCTACCGGCGAGGATCGCGCCACCCCTGGTGGTTGTCGTAGCGGCGTGGTACACCCGAGGCCGACACGAACCACCGCCCGAGGAGGCCGTCGCATGCCCGACATCACCGAGTACGCACCCGGAACACCGTCGTGGGTCGACCTCGGCTCCCCCGACATCGCCGCGTCGGCCGCGTTCTACTCGAGCCTGTTCGGCTGGGAGTGCGTCGATCAGGGCGAAGAGGCGGGGCACTACACGATCGGGATGCTGCGCGGCAGGGCCGCGGCCGCGATCGGACCCGCGATGAACCCCGGCCCTCCGTACTGGACGACGTACTTCAGCGTCGCCGACGCCGATGCCACCGCGACGCTCATCGCCGAGGCGGGTGGCACCGTCGTGGTGCCGCCGATGGACGTGATGGACGTCGGGCGCATGGCAGTCGCGCAGGACCCGACGGGCGGGTTCTTCTCGATCTGGCAGCCGCGCGCGCACATCGGCTCCGAGATCGTCAACGAGCCCGGCGCGTTGTGCTGGAACGAACTCCAGACACGCGATGTCGACACCGCACTCGCGTTCTACGAGCGCGTCTTCGGCTTCACCACGAAGCGGAACGCCGAGTACAACGAAATCGAGCTCGGCGGTCGCATCATCGCCGGCTGCATGGCGATGCCCGCCGAAGTCCCCGCCGAGGTGCCGACGAACTGGCTCGTCTACTTCGCGGTCGACGACACCGACACGTCGGTCGCGCGAGCGCAAGAACTCGGTGCGTCGGTGGTCGTCCCGGCGATGGACATCCCCGATGTGGGCCGGTTCGCCGTGCTCAGCGACCCGCAGGGAGCCGTGTTCGCGGTCATCAAGATGACGATGCCGACCTGACGGTCGTCACCGCCGGGCTCGGCCGGGTCCGGTCGGGATCTGCTGCGACGACCCTGTAGGGTGAGTGCGTCGAGGGGCTGTAGCGCAGCTGGTAGCGCACTTGCATGGCATGCAAGGGGTCGCCGGTTCGAATCCGGTCAGCTCCACTGAAGTTGTCGTTCGACAACGATCGGCCAGGTCAGCGCCTGGTTCGAGTTGCGACCTCTGAGGTGTCGCGCTCGCCGTCGCCGCGTCGACACGCGAAGCGCAGATCGCCAGCTATGGGCGAGGAACACAACTCGGCGAGCGCTTCACGAGAACCCGCTCGTGATAGTTGATGCCGTGCTCAACGGTGTGAATCAAGCGATCGGTCACGGCCCACCCTGCCCTCTCGTAGAAGGCGATTGCGGTGACGTTCTCCACCCTCGCGTGCAACTCGAAGTCCGTGTGGCCTCCAGCCGCGATCATCGCCTCACCCAGCGCAAGCAACTGTCTGCCGAGACCAACGTGCTGGTGGCTGGGCTCAACGAAGAGGTGCACGAGTTGGTGGCCGCTCGCCGTGACATGACCGATCGGCACACCGTCGAGGACGGCTACTCGCGTCTCGAGCCCAGACTCGGGGAGGAACCAATCGTGGAGTTGTTGCCTGGTGCCCGCGAGGTCGGGTGCTTCGAACTCGCCGGCGAGCAGCTGCGACGAATACGTGTCCTTGAAACACCGGTCGTGGTAGTCCGCAATTGCGTCGGCGTCGGCAGGGATCGCCTCTCGGATCTCCAACGGGCTCATCGGTCGATCCTGACACGTTCGCCTCATCAGTAGCGCCGAATGCCCGCTCGGCGCTCGTCAACTCAACCGCCGCACGCGAGGTCAGCCTGGCGGCGGCGCGGCAGCCACCTCACTCCACTGGCTTGTTCCAACGGCGCGGGTCTGGACGCCGGCCTGACGCAACAAGTTCCGGATCGGGTCGATGGGACACCGATCACGGCCCTGACCGGCGAGAACGCGCTCCAGACGCGACACGATGTCGGGGTTGGAGTAACGACCCATGAGGTCCACTGGCGTTGTCGATTCGACAACGTTCGCCCCGCTCAGTGCGTCGGTCCTCGTAGCGACATCTGAGGTGTCGCGCCCGGCGCAAAGTCCGCTGTGCCCGCGCAGTGGTGCCCTCACACCATTCTCGTGCATTGATCCAAGTTGACGCCCGCGGCGAATCGTCCCCGTGATCCAACCGGACGGGAGTCAACGCACGAGCGAACGGTTCGAGGTCCGGCGGATGGTCCCTGCCGACGCTGCGGTGATCTTTCGCGTCGTGAGCGATCCTCGGGGCCATGTAGCGATCGACGCTTCTGGCATGTTGCAGGACGCGACCGGGGAGCCCGCCGGCGCTGTCGGCGACACCTTCGTGATCCACATGGACCGCGAGTCGTTGGGTGACCTCCCGATGGGCAAGTACGACGTGACGGTCACGATCACCGGCTACGAACAGGACCGATTCATCACGTGGGAAGTGTCGGGCGAAGGGTTCCCCAGCATCGGCCACTACTACGGCTACCGGCTCGAACCCGTCACCGGCGGAACGGTCGTGACGTCGATCTACGACTGGTCGAACATCGGCGAGAAATGGAAGGCCCGAGGCGGCTGGCCGATCATCCCCGCATCGGCATTGAGAGCCACCCTCGGCATCCTCGAGCGAACCGTGCGTACCGCGCCGTAGGGCAACCCGCGATTCGGTCCCTCGTCGGGTCCTGGTCAAGCCGCACGGCTCGCGTTGCGATGTCGGGGCTGGATTCGTCGTCTACGTCGCCGCCGAACGCGGTTGCGTTGCTGTTCACCGACACTCGGAGAATCCTCTTGCACCTCACGCGACGTGACCTCTTATGGTTACGAGCATGGCGCGGGAGTGGACGGTCGGCGAGCTGGCGCAGCAAGGCGGCGTGTCGGTGAGAACCCTTCACCATTACGACCAGATCGGACTCCTGCGTCCGACGCGCAGTGCCGCCGGCCACCGCCGCTACACCGAGCCCGACGTCGCCCGCCTCACCCAGGTCGTCGCGCTTCGCAGCGTCGGGCTCTCACTCGGCGAGATCCGACGCTGCCTCGACAGCGGCGAAGCCCTCGCCGCCACGCTCACCCGCCAGCTGCGCGACCTCGACCTGCGCGTCGCGCAGACGACAGCGCTCCGCGACCGCCTCGCCGCCGTCGTGGCCAAGCTCCAGAACGGCCGCGACCTCGACAGCAACGACCTGATGGCCTTGATCGGAGACACGATGATGCTGGCAGAGGGCAAGACCAAGATCGTCGAAGCAGCGGGTAATGGTGAAGTGCTCGTCCGCAGCAAGGACGACATCACCGCGGGCGACGGAGCGAAGCACGATGTGCTCGACGGCAAGGCCGCTGCATCCACGCGGACGACCTGCAACATCTTCGAGCTCCTCGAGCGCAATGGCGTGCGCACCCACTTCGTCGATCGTGTCGACGACGTCACCTTTCGGGCGCGCAACGTCGAGATGATCCCACTGGAGCTCGTCGCACGCCGGTACGCCGCCGGCAGCGCTCGAGACCGCTTCCCCGACCTGGCCGACGGCGCAGTCTTCGACGAGGTCGTCTTCGAGATCTTCGAGAAGGACGATGCCAATCACGACCCGCTGCTGGAGTTCGACTTCGCAGCAGGCCTTCTGCGGCGGTATGTGCCCAACAACAAGGCGGCCGACGCGATCGGCCCGGAGACCAAGGCCGGCGACCTCGTCGGTGAAGAACCGCTCGCAGCGAGCCGATACGCCGACGTCTCGCCCCAGCTCGTCGCAAGCCTTCGGAGCCGCACCGTCTCGGCGTTCGAGGTCATCGAGGAGGCATGGAAGCAGCGCGGCGGCATCTACATCGACTTCAAGATCGAATGCGGCTTCGATCGCGAGACCGGCGAACTCCTGGTGGCCGACGTCATCGACAGCGACTCCGGCCGCTTGCGCTTCGGCGACGTCGACATGTCGAAACAGTCGTATCGCGACGGCACCGCCACGTTGCCGGAGATCAAGAAGAAGTTCGACGAGGTTGCCGTCCTGACCGACCGATTCGTCTGAGCCATCGCGCCTCTGGCCGCGCGCCCGGCTCACTCGGCCTTGCTGGCGGGATCGCCATCGGTTCGGGCTTCGAGCCACGACGGCCACGGGACCGCCGGGTTGGGCAGCGGTGTGATGCCGCGCTCGGCAAGGACGCGCGCGAAGCCCTCGTGGTCGGTCGGGATCGCGCGCGGATCGCCCTGCATGATCTCGTAGAGGTTGGCGCCTTCGGGACCGGCGATCAGCGGGCCGAAGACCGCTCCTCGCTCGAGGGTGATGTGCGTGCCCGGCCCGCAGATCCGGTCGCCCACGGTGACCTCGCCGGTCACCACGAAGACGAAGTGGTCGGAGGAGTGGCCGTGGCGCTCGACGACCATGCCGGGGTCGTAGCGGGCGTAGATGACCATGCGCTCGGGCGACCATTCGAGGAACTTCTCCCAGACCGACACCCGGCGGCCGCCGTGCGACTGGGCTTTGACCTCGACCCAGGCGACGTCGTCGATCGACGCGATCAGCGGTCCGGGCTCTTCGTCGGACATGGTCCCTCGTTCAAAGACGTCGGTCAGCTCGCGTTCAGTAGCTTGGCACAACCCGATCACGAGGTTGCCGATGGCCAAGCTCATCTACGCAGCGATCACCTCGCTCGACGGGTACATCGAAGACGCCGAGGGCAGGTTCGACTGGTCGATGCCCGACGAGGAACTGCACGCGTTCGTCAACGATCTCGAACGGACGATCGGCACCTACCTCTACGGGCGCCGGATGTACGAGACGATGGTCTTCTGGGAGAACCCGCCGACCGAAGCCGATGAGTCGCCAGTGTTCTCGGACTACGCCCGGATCTGGCAAGCAGCCGAAAAGGTTGTCTACTCGCGCACGCTTCGGACCACATCGAGTGCGCGGACGCGAATCGAGCGAGACTTCGACCGCGACGCCGTCGAGCAGCTCAAGCAGTCGTCGGGAGCAGACATCGCAATCGGCGGTGCAGAGCTCGCCGGCCAAGCGATGGCCGGTGGGCTGGTCGACGAGTGCCACCTGTTCTTGTGCCCCATCCTCGTGGGCGGCGGCAAGCGTGCCTTGTCGGACAACGTCCGCGCGGAACTCCAACTCCTCGACGAACGCCGGTTCCAACACGGCGTCGTTCATCTCCACTACCGCCTGCGCGTCTGACCGGAGCCGCCCCGATCGCCCGCTCGACGTGCGTCGCGGGCGCGTGCGTCGCGGGCTCACCTCGTCGTCCCGCATCAGGCGCTGCGACGAGACCTCGCACGAGCGACGACCGCGCTCGCTGGGACCCCACCGCCCGAGGATCGTCAGCGCATCGCTCTCGCCGGGCACCTCGGGTGGATGATGGCATTCCTCCGAGCTCACCACGAGTCGGAGGACACAGGGCTCTATCCCGTCGTTCGCGAGCGACGCCGCCGACCTCTTCGACGACATGGACGACGACCATCGGAGGGTCGCTCCCTCGATCGCTGCCGTCGAAGCCGCCGCGTCCGCGTACGCGGGGAGCGGCGAACCGTCCGATCGAGCCCGACTGGTCACCGCCCTCGGCGAAATGGACCTGGTCCTCCTGCCACACCTCCAGCGCGAAGAGGACGAGGTGATGCCGGTCGTTTCGGACGCGCTCACCGACGCGGAGTGGCGCGCCATCGAACACGAACACAACGTGCAACCGAGAGGGATCACCCAGCTTGCCAAGGAGGGCCACTGGCTCATCGACGACGCCAACGCGGACAACCGCGCCACAGTGCTCGCACTCCTCCCCACCGTGCCGCGCTTCGTACTACTCCGCGGATACGCGCGGTCCTACCGCCGTCAATGCGAAGCGTGCTGGCAACCATCGGCCGCGGCACATCGAGTTCAGAAGCACGGCCACAACGAGGTCGTCGTGTCGGCCGACCCCGACGCCGCGTGGGACGTCGTCATCGACATCACCCGCGTCGGCGAGTGGAGCCACGAATGCACCGAATGCGCGTTCCTCGGCAACGCGGAGCGCGCGGAACCCGGTGCACGGTTCCGGGGCCGCAACCGTCAGGGAATCTTCCGCTGGGGTCGCGTCTGCGAAGTGGTCAGCACCGACGACCACACGTTGGTGTGGCGGACAGTGCCGACGAAGCTCTACCCCGATAGCACCGTCTGGCGTATTCGCGTGACGCCCAGCGACGGCGGAACTCGCATCGAGCAGTCCTTCGACGTGGTCCGCGCCCCGAAACTGCTCGACGCGATCTACGCGACGGCGATTCCTGCCCATCGCGATCGCGCCGCCGCACTCACCGACGACCTGCGCCGCCTCGGCGAACTCGCTGCCTCGACGACCGAGGAACGCGTCCCCGCCTCCTGACTGCGGACCTTCGAGGCCGTGGCGGCGCGCGGCAGCGGCGACGACCCGGAGGCGACGACGAGATGTCCGACGACGAAGGTGGCGTGTTCGGCGAGGTCAACCCGGGCATCGACTGCGCCGACGGCACGTACCATGTGATGCCGGAGGAGCACTGGCCCGGCCACCGAAAACCACTCCCAATCGGAGTTCGACGCTTGACGTACCGCTCGATCATCTTCGAGGTCGCCGATGGCGTGGCCACCATCACCTTGAATCGACCGGCGCAACGCAATGCGTTCGGGGCCGGGATGGGCGACGAGCTCGCCGACGCGTACGGCCGATGCGATGCCGATTCGACGGTGCGAGCAGTCGTGTTGACCGGAACGCCGCCGGCGTTCTGCGCAGGCGCCGATCTCTCGGAGGGCGGAGCGACATTCCGCAAACGCGACGCGGCGACGTTCAGCGCGAGCGGTGTGTCGAAGCCGGCGTGGGATGTCCGCAAGCCCGTCATCGCCGCCGTCAACGGCCATGCGATCGGGATCGGGTTCACGATCACACTGCAGTGCGACATCCGCATCTTCGCCGCCGACGCCAAGTACGGAATCGTGCAGGTTCGCCGCGGCGTCATGGGCGACGGGTATTCGCACTGGACGCTTCCCCGCATCGCCGGCATGTCGGGCGCCGCGGAGATCCTCCTGTCCGGTCGGACCTTCGACGGCAACGAGGCCAAACAGTTGGGCGTTTGCAGCAGAGTGCTTCCGAACGACGAGGTCCTGCCCTGCGCCCTCGACCTCGCCAGGGACATCGCGGCGAACACCGCTCCCCGATCTGTCGCTCACAGCAAGCAACTGCTGTGGGACTCATGGAATCTCACTGCCGACGAGGTGGAGCGGAGGGAGACCGCTGCCCATCACGACCTCATGCAGCATCCCGACGCGCGTGAGGGAGTCGTCGCGTTTCTCGAACGTCGTCCGCCGGTGTGGACCGGCGAGCTACCAACTCGATCGTGACGGCACCTGGGAATCTCGCCGACGAGCATCCCGAGTTGTTCCGCGTCGTCGGCGAGGGTTGACCGCGTCCACCTGGCCGCGTCAGGCCGGGTCGTCGGCCGCCCATGGCATCGCCGCGGAAACCCAGTGGGTGATCTGTTCGTCTTGGTCGTTGCTGTGGAGGTGCCGCGGCGGCTGGGCAAACGTGCTGTAGGGCCGGCAGCGCAGCACGACCCGGCCCTCCTCCTCGGCCATGGCCTGGACGAAGGGTCGGGCGTCGTCGCCGAGCGGTTCGCCGGACATGCGGCCGCCGATCGCCATCATCACGTCGACGACGAGGTCGGGGGCGTCGTCGACCGTGGCGTCGCAGTACACCTGCAAATAGCTGAACGGCCAGCGCTCGTCGAGCACGCACAGGCTGACCTTGGGATTGCGGGCGACGACCTTGGCCTTGCCCCGGTCGCGCATGGTCGACACGAGGAGTTCGTCGGTGTCGGTGGGCACGTAATACACGATCGACATCGCCGGCCCGTCGGAGCGGCGGGGAGTGCCGAAGACGCAGGTGCGGTGGGAGCGGACGAACTCGCGTCGTTCCGAGGGCAGCATGTCGCGGTCGGTCGGGCACGTGAGCGGTTCCGCAGCGAGCGGGAGGATCTGCATGATCAGCGTCCTGCGACGATGCGGTTTCGGATGGTGCCGATGCCCTCGATCCAGGTCTCGAGCGTGTCGCCGGGTTGGAGAAACCGGGGCGGCTTGCGGGCGATGCCGACGCCGGCGGGAGTGCCGGTGAAGATGACGTCGCCGGGCAGAAGCGGCAG